>JAISKT010000366.1 GCA_031261295.1 Candidatus Symbiothrix sp.
AAGGGAAGTTAAACGGGTAGCCATCGTGGTGCTTTCGTCCAATTCCAGTTTATGCGGAGCCTTCAATTCCAATATCGTAAAACTGCTCAAAGATACACTCGACAAGTACAAACAGTTGAGTTGCAATGATGTAGAAATTTATCCCATCGGGAAAAAAGTAGAAGACCAGGTCCGGAAAATGAAATTGCCGTTCAAAGTGATGGGCAGCTACATCGACTTGATGGATAAACCGAACTTTGATGGAGCCAGACAGGTATCCGACGAACTCATCAACCGTTTTCTGCAACACCGGATAGACAAAGTCGAACTCCTTTACAATCATTATAAAAGTACGGCCATCCAGCTCCCGACTACGGAACAATACCTACCCATCAATCTGACCAAGGAAGAGCCGGTTGTTTCCGCGATTCAAACGGATTACATTGTCGAACCGGACAAGGAGACCATCTTGCAATCGTTGATTCCCAAGTCCTTGCACAGCAAAGTGTATGCGGTCTTATTGGATTCGGCGGCAGCCGAACAAGCCGCACGCGTGGTAGCGATGCAAATTGCGACCGACAATGCAAAGGACATCCTGGATGATCTTACCATTCAATACAATAAACAACGTCAACAGTCCATTACCAACGAATTGCTGGATATTATCGGCGGGTCGGAAGCCTTGAAATAAAAGAATAATGATTATCCCAAAGCCCCGCATGGGGCAACATTTTATTAACCGTATGCAAGCGGAGCGCAGCTTACGGATACAGATGCAGCTCCTCACTCCCTTAGCCCCGCATGGGGCGATATTCTATTAACCGTATGCAAGCGGAGCGCAGCTTACGGATATAGATGCAGCTCCCCACTCCCTTAGCCCCGCATGGGGCGATACAAAATGCCGTCCTTGCAGGACTTAGTGTGTGCGGTATACTTGTCTGTCCGTAAGCTGCGCTTCGCTTGCATACGGTTAATAAAGTGTTGTCCCTGCGGGACTTGCCGGCACAGTTGATATTGAAGCGTGTTACATATATTCCTTCCGGTTTGCTTTGCTTCGCTCTAATCACTATCTTTGTCCCATTACAAACCTAAAATTGACTTTTATGAGCTATGTACAAATCTTAATTCATGCAGTTATCCGCACGTATCGCAGTGAGCCGACCTTACCGATGGATGACAATCGCAAGCACCTGTACAGATATGTATGGGGTATTATCAACAACAAAGGCGGCTATTTATATCGCATCAATTCAATGAGTGAACATGTCCACATCCTGTTTACAATGCCGGCTACAATTGCATTGTCGGATTTTATGCGAGACCTGAAAGCAAGTTCGAGTAAAGAATTAAAAACGGCAGTGGGCTTTGAACAGTTTCGTTCGTGGGGAGAAGGTTATGCCGGCTTGTCTTACAGTTTGCGGGACAAGGATATGTTGGTAAACTATATCATCAATCAGCAGGAACACCATAAGAAAATCAGTTTTATGGATGAATACAAGGCTTTTATCCAAGAAATGGGATTGGGATTTGATGAACGGGATTGGTTGCGATAAGGCATGAATGTAGTTTTGATATTACAATGACTAAAAGTTTGTATTCCCGATACACTTTTAACGTATAAAATTGTTTTGAGAATAAATGACTTTTGTTAACTTTGTTGCAATTCTACCACTAAAGTCCCGCAGGGACAACAAACTTGCACTATAAAAATTCAAAAAATAACTCATATCTAAAAAAATGAACTACAATTTTAACGACATCGAAATTCCTCAAGGGCGAACAAAAGAAGAAATTCAGCAGCGTGAAAAAATTATCAAAGATTTTTACGCGAAATGGAATACAGCAAACCCTGAAAAGTGTATGTATAATGTTAATTTACAGGATTTTATCTATGTAAAATTTTTATCCATTCAGGAAACTGCCGAAAAAGCGGCAAGGAGTTACAAATCAACGCTTGCCGTAACTTATCTTACTGAAATATTGGAATTTGCAAAAATTAAAACCTATACAAAACCAAAAGAAGGAAACAAAAAGCAAAGCCGATTTTCTGAAATTATAATAATGCAACACAACAAAGCGAATTTTGGGCAAATAAAATTAACGATAGGTGTTTTGCGCAGCAATGGCGAGAAAATTCAATATTGTATTACAGCGATAGAAAAAACGACTACACAACCCGCAACAAACACGCAATAGTTATGTAATCGTTATTTTTCTATAATACAAAGTTACAACATTTTTTTGAAACAACGAATAGTATGGCAAAAAAATAGATACACTTTTAACATATAAAATGAGTGAAACATGTCCACATCCTGTTTACAATGCCGGATTATCTTACAGTTTACGGGATTTGGAGGCGCACTAAGTGCCATTTTCTGTATGCAATGTTAGAAAATAGAAGATATTATTTTATCAACAATATCATCAAAATATTTCTTTTTTACCGCACCTACTTTGGTGAAAATAAATCTATCTAATGTTGAGGTAATTATATGGCATTTCACACAACTTTTTTTGCTTAATGTTAATGAAGTTATCATGTCGTTGGTAATCTCAAAGCAATATTCGGGATGGTATTCTTTTGAACTTATCAGGACAAGATAAATTATGCCTTCTTCTTCAATCAATTCATTATTTGAAACCACTATTGCAAAATGCGGTTTCATTTCGCCATTAGGCAATAAAAAATTGGTTTCTACAATATCTCGTTGCCTTAAATTCATACTTCACGTTCTATGATTTCAGCCATATTATACATCGAATTAAAAGCCAAAAATTCGGCTTCACTATAATTTTCCTTTATAGGAAAAAAGCCACGAAGTGTCTCTAATCTTTTGTCGGAAACATTTTTCTTTGGTTTACTTTTATCAACCGTAAAAGCGTCTGATAAAAGAATAGCATTTATCATAGTCTTTGCGAATGAATTTCGCGCATCATAATTTAATGTTATCGTTGCCATATTCTATTGATCTTGAGTGAAAAAAATACTTTTGAAATACAAAATTACCATTTTTTTTACAATTTTCAAACCTTGACGGCTAATAATTTTTAAAAAGTCAGGTTGTGCCGTTTGTATCAAGGCGTATGCTACCATGAACATGTCCATATCCTGTTCACAATGCCACCTACGATTATGGAGCGCACAACTTTTCCATTGCGTATAATCTAAAAATAATTGCTATTTTTATCAATATTATTAATAAATACTTTGATATTATTTATTTTTATTTTACTTTTGTGAAATAAATAATTAATAATATGAGTATGATTCTGCCTTGCATCTGTCCGGCGTGTCAACAGCCACTGAAAGTAAAATCGCTGAAATGTCCTTCCTGCGAAACCGAAGTCGCCGGATTGTATGACTTGCCCGTCCTCGCCCGGCTTTCCACCGAAGAGCAGGACTTTATCCTCCAATTTGTAAAAACCAGCGGAAGCCTCAAAGAAATGGCTAAACATTTGAACCTGAGCTATCCTACCGTTCGCAATTTATTAGACGAAATCATCAATAAAATTTATTCGTATGAAAAATAACACTTCCATTTGGAGCTACTTGTTCCAACCGTTCCGTTTCATTGCCGGGAGAGAATCGTTGATTGCCGGCGTAGTCGTTTTAATCGCATTAGCCTTGGTCGGTTATTGGAGTTATACATTTTTGGATGGCGTTTTGGACGTTCACATGGGATGTTTAGATGAGCAGGCTTCTTTATTGACAAATGCGTCGTGTGTGTTTATTTCCTGGGCGGTAGCCGTTTTGGTTTTCTTTTTTACCGCTAAAATTTTGTCACAATCAGCTGTCCGACTGATTGATATGGCCGGTACAATGGCTGTGGCCAAATATCCATTCTTATTTGCTGTCTTAATCGGATTCATCCCTCAAATTCATTTTTGTGCAAACGGGTTAAACGGATTGGACATCAATGCGCTACTTGTTTATATGCAGGAAAACTGGTTGTGGATGAGTATCGGATCGGGTATTATGGCGATTACGGCGATATGGTCTATCTTCTTGATGTACAATGCGTATTCTATTTCCGGAAACCTGAAAGGAACCAAAGGAATCGTTTCTTTTATCGTAGCCTTATTCGTGGCGGAAGTTATCTCAAAAATTGTACTAATGCTTATTTAATCTTACCGATAGTAGTTGAAATACTATCGGTAGGAAGATATGTCGTTTCCTGTTGGAACAGGACGAAATTTCCGACAAGTACCGGATGCTCATTCTTCGGCGGCAGATGAAGATGGCCGTAGATAGATTCTACCTGACGATTTCCGGGAACGGAATATTGTTTGGCAAACAGCCCGTTTTGAGCAATGGTATCCCGGTGAATAAAATTGGTATCGTTGCATTGAATGCAAAAAGTGAGAACCGGTTTCACCGAATCCGTTATGCCCATAGCCAGCAATTCCACATTGTATTTTTTGAGTACATTCAGTTGGGAAGTATCCGACCGGAAAGCATGAATCGTTGACCGCAAGGCCGGTTGAAGCAGAAAAGCCGGAGAAGTATATAAAAAAGTAGTATCCCTGACAGTCGATTGCTCTTTTAATCGTTCCTGCTCTCCTTGCAGGTTTTCGATTAAAAGAGTATATCTTTCGGTGACTTTGCCGTTTATCTTCATGAATTTCTCCAAGTTGGCATTGTACCAGACAAGCGAAGTATCAAATGTCTGCTCCGATAGTCTGTGCTTTTTAAAAACGGAATTGAGCAGCTGTTGCTTCCGGAGAGAGTCATTGGAAAAAACGAAACTATTTTCCCTGATTTCCGTTTCGGCGATGTACAAGTCAAACAGGACGTCTTCCATTTCTTTATCAGACAATACATTGGATGGACGGTTGCTGCATGCCGAAAACAGACCGGTTGTTAAAATAAATAAGATGAAGATATTATTTTTCAAAACTTTTGGAAAAAGTATTCCGGAAAAAAAGAATTAAAACCACTACTCCGACACTAATGGAAGCGTCTGCCAGATTGAAGATATAACGGAAAAAAGTAAAGTTTTCTCCCCCAATCCACGGCAACCAGGAGGGCCAGGTAAACTCAAACAACGGGAAATAAAACATATCGACCACTTTTCCATGCAGCCAGGTCCCGTATTCTTCTCCCAAAGGAAACAACTGCGCCACTGTGTAAGGAGTGCTTTCACTGAAAATGACTCCGTAAAAAATACTGTCGATAATATTCCCGACTGCGCCCGCAAAAATCATGGAGACACAAATAATGTATCCCAACTTGAAGTTCTTTTTGACCAACAGGTAGAGATAGTAGATGATACCGGCAGAAGCAATAATGCGGAAAATGGAAAGGAACAATTTGCCCACCACTTCGATACCCATGGCCATTCCATTGTTTTCCACAAACCGGAGTAAAAACCAATCGGTGATGCGTATCTCTTCGTAGAGCATCAAGTGGGTTTTAATCCAAATTTTAATCGCCTGGTCTGCGAGGAGAATAAGCAGTATGACTGCAATCGCCCAAAAGCCTTTCGACAATTTCATTTATTTTTGTCCCTGTTTAGCTTCAATACTTAGTGTAGCATGCGGTACGGCGCGGAGTCTTTCTTTCGGAATCAGCTTGCCGGTTTCGCGACAAACGCCATACGTTTTATTCTCAATACGTATCATGGCGGCTTGCAAACTTTGAATAAATTTCATTTGGCGTTGCGCCAAACGGCCGGCTTCTTCTTTCGACAATGTAGCGGCTCCCTCTTCCAATACTTTGAAAGTGGGCGAAGTATCCGTTACATCATTGCCGTCGGTATTCATCAGAGTAGCTTTCAACAAATCGTAGTCACGCTTTGCCGCATCCAATTTCTCTAATATAATGACGCGGAATTCATCCAATTCCCCATCCGAATATCTTGTTTTTTCGTTCATAATTTTTCCGTTTAATTGTAAGTTTCCTTTTAAAATTCTCCAAAAGTAGTATAATTATTCGAGAAAACAAAAAACTATGGAATAAGGTTAACTATTTTTTTGAGGCGCTACCCAACTGCTTCCGGCAAGTATCCTTTTTCAATGCGTATTTTACTCGCTTTATGAGTACTTTACGCTCCAAATGAGTGAAATATTGAGTTTTAATTCCTTTCCTTTGGAGCGTTAAATTATAAAAAATTAGGTTATGAAAAAAATGAAATTATTAATTCTTTTATTTTTTTGCATGCAGTTATCGTTGTATTCACAA
>JAISKT010000010.1 GCA_031261295.1 Candidatus Symbiothrix sp.
AACTGCGTTTTTACATCAAAAGGCTGAAAGGTTTCATGGATGTGGTCAAATAGATATATTCCGTTGCTGGTACCGATCCATATATCCTTATTTTCATCCTCATACAATGTCCGTATGGAGTTATTTCCTAAGGATTGTTTATCTTTAATGTCGCTTTTATAGGTTTTGAAATGTTGTCCGTCAAAACGGTTTAAGCCGTCACTTGTACCAAACCAAATAAATCCGTAGCTATCCTGCAAAATACTCCAAACCGTATTGTGCGACAGTCCGTCCTCCACCTGATACTTTTTGAAATAGTATTGCTGGGACGCCACCGGAAAGGATGCACCGAAATACAAAAGAGATAGTACAAGTAATGCGCGTTTCATGATACAAAATTAATAAAAGTTGAAAAGCGATCCAAAAAGTCTTTTGTCATTGCGGGCTTGACCCGCAATCCCAAGATGTCCGTTAAACACCATTTTTGTAAATTATTAGTTAATAGTGATTAACGATTGTCAGGGGATCCCGCGTCAAGCGCGGGATGACAGACTTTTAGACTTTTTAGTCAGTCCCAGACTTCCGGCCATTATTAGAATATTTCCTGTTGATCCTCGTCCGGGATCAAAATATTCCGTTTCCGTTCGAGCGTCATATTTCCTTCCACTGCATAATGCAAGGGGTAACCCGGAGTGGTGATGTCGTCGTATTTATAGTCCAAATATAATGTGGTATATTTTTTCTCTAAATAGGGCTGTATTTCATCCATCTTTGTATTGACCTTGTAGTAACACTTTGCAGGTGTATAGGCGAAATTGATAGTGGGATCGGCTGCGGTCAAAACAACTGTGCTGTCGGTCTGACTGAATTGGACGAACACTTTATAGGCTTCCCTGTCCCTTGCCTCATGTTCGATGGTACCGGCATAGAAGAAAATGGTGTTTTCATCCACGACTCTCGCTTCACGGTTGGGAACATTTTGAGAGACTTCGTTCGCTATTCTCGGATTATTCCATATTTCCATGGTAGTCGCCGAATAACTTCCGGAATAGTCGTTGAACGGAACAATTTGCATCAGCGTCTTTTTGTAATGCTTCCGTTGATTGATGCCATAAGCCGATGTTTGGGTAATCTGCAACGGCAGGATGTATTTTTCCACCAAATCCAATCCGTCCAACTTAAAGTTGACATCCACAAAACCGACATCTTCACCCTTGTGTATCGTACCGGTCATGGATTGAAATTCATAATGTTGGGGAGCCAATTGTTTGAAATACAAATCCTCTCTTGACCGGAACCGGTCTATATTATACAGATTCAACGTATCCGGATCCAACGCTACAGTTACCTGTATATCTTCACTGTTTTGGGTTGTTCCATTGACCAATACCGGAATTTTGTAGGAGATGACTCCGCCTTTGGATGAATATTTCAAATAAACATTTGTTACGCCCGAATTTTCAAAGGAAACGGCTTTTTCAAATAGCTCATCTTTCCATTCCTCATTACAAGAACTGAAGAAGAAGCAAGCAAGCGCCGTATATAAAAATAATTGTATCTTTTTCATATAATTTATTTTTTTAGTCATAATATTTCCAACCCGGATTTTGAACCAAGTTTTTATTTCTCTTCAGTTCACTAAGTGAAATGGGCCACAAATACATTCTGTCCACGAATACGCTGGGCAAAGAAGGAATGTCAATGGGGATATTGAACTGCTCCCTTTGGGTAGCGCTCATGTTCATGTTGAATCCTCTTACCGGCATCGACTCTTCGATGCGGGCATCTTCTTTCCAACGTCTCAAATCGTAATAGCGGTGTCCTTCGCCCATCAGTTCGATCTGACGTTCACGTTTCACGGCTGTGCGATATTTACCGGCATCGGCATAAACGTCTTCGGCAAAATCAGGTAAACCCGCCCGGATACGTATTTGAGAGATTGCTTTGCTCATTTCTGCGGTATTCCGGCTCACCGTAATCGTTCCTTTTCCATCGTAAGTAGGTAGAGTATAGGAGCTATTCAGCTCATTTAACGCTTCTACATAAATCAATAACACTTCTGCATAGCGAATGGCCGGTTCCGCTTTAGGCACTATGCGACCCCCTTTTGCTCCATCGAAAGAGTCCATCGGGTTATAATATTTCTTTATACCGATTCCCGTACGGATATGAAAAGCCGGAGCCGATGCTACTTTTCCATCCTGTGTTCCTCTATAATAGAAGATTTGTACATTCTTAGCCGGATTGGTAGTGCTGGTATTATACTCGTCCAATATGCTTCCATATTCCCATAAACTTCCATTATAGGCTACCGAAGCATAAAAACGAGGTTCTCTGAAAGCATTTTGCTTGGAAACTTTGGCGGGCAAAGGCGGACATTCGCTGGCGGATACTGTAAATTCGGTTGGTCTCACACCATTGTAATGTTCCATAAAATCTTCGCCGTTATTCATATAGTAAGCATCAAACATTTTTAAGGTAAGACCATGTGTATTCCAGGTGACTCCACCGGCAGAGTAAGGCATTTGATGCCGCACTAACTCTATAATTCCTTCACCGCTTTGATTTTGATCTCTCGTGAAAATCAACTCTTTATTGGCAATGCTGGAAGCCGGAAGATCTCCGTCAAACACTGACCGGTAGCTCTCAAACGGGTCTATATTCGCCCATCCTTCCGGATAATTTTTGTCGGAATACCGGGCATCGTAAGGCGGAGCAATGGTCGCCGGCTTACCAATTCCCTGCGCTGATGATCTGAACGGAGCGGTATAAAGTTCATAAACGCCCAAGTCCATGACATCTTTTGCTGCTGCAGCTGCTTTCGCCCATTTTTTCTCATCGTAAGTTGCAGAAATGAGACGTGTTCCATCAAAGTTTGTCAGTTCATCCGCCCATTTATCCGTATTTCCATTGAACAGAGGGCTTGCCGAAAACAGATATACTTTCGCCCGTGCAGCCAGTGCAGCGCCTTTGGTTGGTCGAGCGGTATTCCGGTTCGACCGATCAATCGGCAGATCAATCGCCGCGAGGGCTAATTCGCTGGTAATGAAATCGGCACATTCTTCATACGTGTTGCGGGGTATGGAAAGATCGGCATATTCTTGGGTAAAGTCCACCCCTTCGTCCGGCAAAATAGGAACAGGTCCGTATTTGCGAAGCAACAACCAATAGTAATAAGCCCGTAAGAAACGCGCTTGCGCTTTATAATCGGCTATCTCCGTCTTACTCATTTCTTTGTTGATGTCGATGTTATGAATAAAGGTCGAAGCATCGCGTATGCCTTCATAGCACATGCCCCACGTTTCTTGATTCCACCCTTCATCATATTCTCCATTTTTGTAGATTCGGTATTTGTCGTCGCGGTCGCCAAAAAACATATCATCGGAGATCAGATTAAAAGGCGTATGGCCTTTACTGGCTACATCAGCATTTGCACCTATCAAATGCGTATATACACCTGCCAGCCATTGCTCGGAATAATCCCTGCTTTCAAACACGTCTTGCAGATCCAATTGATCCTTAAAGAAGTGCTCCATGTCCAAATAATCGGAACAGGAGGTGAATGAAAGCGCCAGAGAGGCTATTATGGATATAAAAATATTTTTTCTCATATTCGCTTGTATTTTTTACTGTTGTTATTAGAAATTTACCGTTAAACCCATTGTGAGCGTTTTGGATGGCGGATACTTCATTCCGTCTTCACTTGCCAATTCCGGATCCCATAATTTGAGCGTATCCCAAACAAATAAGTTTGTGCCTACAAAAAACAGGCGTATGCTCTCTGTCTGTATTTTTTGAGTCAACTGCTTGGGTAGCGTATAGCCAATTTCGAGCGTTTTGAAACGGAGATAAGCGCCATCCTTCAACCAAAAAGTAGAGGCTCTGTAGTTGTTATAACCGGCATACTTCTCTTTATTATCATCATTATTGAGATCAAATTGATAACCATTATAACTCAATCGCGGATATTTGGCATTCACATTTTCCGTAGCCGGATCGCCTGATATGGCGCTTGAAATCCAGCGATTGTTGGGATCGGCAGCATCTGTCAGGATATTACCCCAATCACCTGCTACAAATGGATATACGGATACGCCACTAAGAAAGTAGGAAGATTTTCCCGATCCCTGGAAGTGTACATTGAAATCAATTCCCTTCCACGATACGGATGCACCCAGACCATACACGAGGTTGGGCACGCGTGTGGCTCCGATAGGAACGACATCGTCATCATTGATAAGTCCATCTCCATTGACATCCTTATACTTGATGTCGCCCGGCATATATTCTCCAAAAGTTTGCCTCGGACTGTTCCGGATATCTTCATAGTCTTTAAACAAGCCTTCTGAAATCAACCCTCTGGCTTGATCCCAACGGAAACCTTGTGTCATTTTGTAAGTTAAACCATTATACTCTTCATCGTATTCAAGCACTTCGTTTTTGGAGTAAGTGATATTTCCGCGTATATTTACATCAAAAGCGCCTATGTTGTCATGCAGATTAAAATGACCGTCAAAACCTTTTGCCTGCATTTTTCCCACATTTGCCCAAGGGCGACTGGTTATACCGACCATGGTTGGCATATAGCTACGTTCCATATAAATGTTGCTTCGAGTATCTTGAAATACATCAAAAGCGCCGGAAAATTTATTGTTAAAAAGGCTAATATCAAGTCCGAAATTATGCTTCACAGCCGTTTCCCAAGTTAAATTGTTGGCTGCTACTTCCCTGAAATGTTTTCCGGTGTAGCTATTCGGGAATCCATAATCCGCATAATTATAACCGTCGATGTAGCCTATCGTATTCAAGTAAGGAAAACGAATCGCATAATCACCTCTTTTGATTTGATCATTACCCACTTCTCCATACGAATAACGCAGTTTAAACAGGTTGAGCCATTCCAAATTATTCTTGATGAAAGGTTCTTCCGAGATTATCCAGGCTCCCGATATGGCAGGGAAGAAGCCATATTGACTTCCCACTTCAAAAGTTTCCGATCCGGTGTATCCGAAATTAAAATCGACAAAATAGCGACTCTTGAAATCATAGGAGAAACGTCCGGACAATGATTGCGTACGCCGTACAATGCCGTCCTTAAGCTGTTGATAGAAATCGATTATCTTTTGTTCTTCACTGTCTGCATCGTAAACAACTTCTCCTCCTAAACTATTGGTATTAGCCAATTCCCGCTGTTGATATTTTACGAGGCCGGTCACATGATGATCTTCCAAGAAACGTTTGTCATAACTCAATTCCGCCTCCATATTGAATATGCGTTCGCCCCATGAATCGGAAAGCTGCGATGCCAAACGTTCTGTGGATATACGTTTCAGAACCAGATTACCCTCTCCATCCCTTCTTCTTTCCACATTGTATTGTTCCGGCCATTTTCGCCGGTTAATATCATTTTTGTTATCATTGTCGAATGCAATACGTCCCACAAACCGTAATCCATCGGTCACGAATTTCAAATTTTGTTCCCAAGCCAAATTGAGTTCCGATTTGGTTTGCCAATGTTCCTGATAACCGGTTTGTGTCGCCAACACCCAGGGATTGGTTTGATTTCCGGTTCCATGAGCCGGCACTAAACCGTTGGAATACATAATGGGGGTTGAAGTCGGATTTTGACCGATAAGCGATATCCAAATATCATCACTCAAACCGGGACGATTTCTTTTTTCCATGAAACCGGATACCCCTAATTTCACTAAAGACGTTGAGGTAATATCCATGTCCACATTGGCTCTCCAGTTGGTGCGAGTCAAATTAGAATTTGTTTTGTAACCTTTCAATCCTTGATCGGCTTTGTACATTCCTTCTTCCTCGAAATAACTACCCGATACATAGTAACGAGCCATACTACCACCTCCGCTCAAATTAACCGTAGCCCGGTAGTTATTGGCCGCATTACGCAACATCACATCCTGCCAGTCAATATTTGGATATAAATCGGAGTCAAGCCCATATTTGAAAATATCCAATTCGACATCCGAATATAAAGGCTCCTGATTCCGGGTAATCAATGCTTCATTGACCATACTTGCATACGTATTCGCATCCGCAAATTCAGGTGTACGGGTACGGGTACTGTAGCCATATTCCGCTTTGGCATTGATACTCACTTTTCCGGAGGCTCCTCTTTTGGTAGTAATAAGGATTACACCATTCGCACCCTTCGAACCGTAAATAGCTGTGGCAGAAGCATCTTTTAAGACAGAAAAAGATTCGATATCCTCGATATTCAATTCATTAAAAGGACGTTCAAATCCATCGACCAACACTAAGGCGCTGGATCCGGCTCCAAAGGTAGAGATACCCCGTATCCAAAATTCCGAAGCATTGGCTCCCGGCTCGCCGGAAGTTTGCATGGCTATGATACCCGCCACATTCCCAGCCAAAGAATTTGTAATATTTCCGGAAGATGTACGCAAGGTTTTCATATCGACACTGGTAATAGCGCCGGTTACAGCCACTTTCTTTTGCGCTCCGACACCGGTAATAACGACTTCGTCCAGTACGTTGCCCTTACTTTCGTTCATGATTACATTCAGCTCTGTATTATTGGTAACCGGAATCTCTTGTTTTTCAAAACCAATGTAAGTAAAAATCAAAATGCTATAAGGAGTCGTTTTTATCTTGTAACGTCCGTCAATATCCGTCACCGTTCCCAATCCGGGATTATCTTTCACGACAATGTTTACACCGATCAACGGCTCATTGTGCTCGTCTGTTATCACTCCCTTCACTTCTACTGTTTGCTGCGCAAAAAG
>JAISKT010000029.1 GCA_031261295.1 Candidatus Symbiothrix sp.
AATATCACCTTGCTGCAAGATTTTCCCATCAAACGCAGGATAAAAATAGACAAGGACAATCAGGAAGAAGAAAACAAGCGCACCTGCATGCGGAAGTGTTTTTTTTATATTCATAACGACAAATTATTTTTTGGATACAAAAGTAATAATTTTAATTCTTCTGCGCCTTCTTCTGTTAGTTTTCTTGCAAATAATTTGTTGGAAGCAATTACTTCCGAAAACATTACCGGTTGTATAAATAAAGGCGAACTTGCATTGTCTGTCCATTGCATATACCTTAAAGCGTCATTAATGATATGGTTTGACAAATTAAAATTTAATATCAATGTTTGAAAATAAACTTCTTCGGCGCAAAAAGTATATTTCATGCGATTCAATATCCGGGGGTTGTTTTCGGTATAATCCATTACATTTTGCAAGGTGTTTCGAGTCAAACTCCACCACGTACTTCCTATATATAATGGAGGGAAATCCTTTGGAAATGTTCTTTTTATTCGCAAATTTTTCTGTAATTTAAAAACAAACATCACAATTGATTTCAGTTTTTTCATATCGAAGATGTCTTGAAACCAATAGTATTCAAGGTGTTGCTTCCAATCTTGGCTTATCTCCTTATAGTCTAAATAATCTTTCGATTGGTCGAGCTTGGCGAAATAATCCAAGGGTTTGACAGGAAAATCTTGTCCGCTGATTAAATGAAAAAAGTGAATAGATGGATCTTTCAACGCTTCGCTTACCAGAAACAAAATAGCTTTTAAATGATTGAAACTTCCCCAATTAACAATGTGTTTTTGGTAAATATGTACATTTTTTGCCGAGCTTAACCGGTTTATATCCATCGTACTTTTTTTATCGATGTGGATATAAATTTCATAATGCTCGTCAAAATAGCTAATGAGATTTGCTAATTGTTGAGCATTTTTATAAGCGGTAATCAGAATGGCTTGTTTCATATTTTTAGTTTTTTAATTTCATCCACAAAAGTAATACAAAATCTTTCAATCTAAATTTGAAGTGTCTTGATTTGCTTTTCCATACGAATTGTTGATATAAAGCATTGATTTTATTTTGTTGTTCTTGAATATATTTTTTTTCAAAAGCATTGTTAACAAGCGATTTAATAAAAAATATACGTAAATTTTCCAAATATGAGTAAATGTATTTATGCGTAGCAAATAATCGGTTTTGTGTTGCCGACTTTATGGTTTTGTCCAAAACGAAATAAAAACTTTCGATGTTCTTTTTCGATTTCTTTTGCGTAATGGAATTGCTTTGAATATGATACAGATAAGTTGGAACAGAAGTCACAGCCATGGATTGAGCAGTTAAAGCTAATTGAAATGACCATAAGGTGTCTTCATGTACAATCCCTTCTTCAAACCGGATATTTTTTTCTGTGAAAATACTTCGTTTGATTAATTTATTCCACGCCATTTCATACCATTTCCTTTCCAAAAAAGAGTCAAGTATAAAGTCATTTCCCTGATAGATACCTTCTTGCAATAACAAAGGCGGATAAGCCTTCCGTTCATTACCAATTACTTTTATTTCTCCAATCACGAAATCAACTTCCTGATTGTCCATACAAGAAACAAGCGTTTCGATGCAATCCGGCGGCAGTTCGTCATCGCTATCTAAAAAAAAGAGATAATCGCCCGTTGAATATTGGATTCCGGTATTTCTCGCGCCTGCTAACCCTTTATTTTCACGATGGTGAACCATTTTTACCGCTTCTTTCCGGGGATGATTGCTTAGGATTTCCGTTACAATCTCCATGCTATTGTCCGGTGTAGCATCATCTATCAAGATATATTCAATATCCGGATAGGTTTGACTCAGTGCAGAGTACAAACACTTGCCAATAAATTTGGACACATTATATACGGGTATAACAATAGAAACCGTCATAATTATTCAATAATTATCCAATTTTCAGGGTAAATATCGGGAGTTTCTACGTTATTAACAAATTTAGCCGGTGCAATCACTATTTTTTCTTTGTTTGCATTCAACCAAGCGCCCCACCAACTGAAAGTGCTGTTGGCAATAATATTGTGTTTGCATTCCGACATCAAATACATATCTTGCCAGGAATCGATTCCTGAATTCCAATCGACATACACTGCATTGGATAAGGAAATATTTTCTTTTACCCAATCGGGGTCGTCTGAAAAAAAGACGAAAAGGGGATTTTTTATCTTGCCGGTTATCAATGAAATTGCTTTCACATAATACGCTTTATCGCAAGGCACATTGATATTCTTATTGTCTTTTGCAAGAAAATCACCTCTCCGAATATGCACAGAAACGCTTTCTGTTGAGCGGATTGTAGTTACTAATGCATCCGATTTACCGGATAATTGAAGTTTATCGAATGAAAACAGGTTTCTGATTTCCTCTTGAAATGCATCGAAATAAAGCGGACTTTGCCAGAATCCAAAATACAAAACCCAACCCTTGCGCGGTTTCAGATAGCCGGGATTGAACCGGGAATAGCCCTGTTCCTGAATAATTTTGACTCCGGTGAGTTTTACTAAATTCAATAATAAAGTAGATGGAATTTGAAACTGTTTTTTCTTTTGAAAAATAAGAATTTTTCTTACCAATCGAACAATCAGGGAAGTGTTGCCGGATTTAATTCCAAATAACCGTTCCAATTCAAAACCGTTATGAAGTCCTTCCCGTCCAATGGAATAGGTGTTAATTTCCAGATCGGAAGATACTCTTTTCTTCATCCAATAAAAGGCATACTGAAACAGTTGGTTTCCCAATCCGCCCGAAAAAACAATTATTTCCATATCCGTTTAACTTTCTTTTTTATTTCCGGAATAAATACGTTTTTCAAATGATGGTATCCCGGATAAAATGTTCCATCTTGTAAATTCAATTTTTGGGATAGATAATCCTTTTCTTTTTGAATCAACTCTTTATCATCCTTGCATTGGTTGGTGATTTGATTTTCGCTTAAACCGATATTAATCAAATCTGCGGAAGTATAGGCAAAACCGGGATATTTTCTCAAAAAACGAATATAGAATTCAATATCCACCAACCAGATCAATTGTTTATCGAAGAAAATATCCGAATGATTTCTGAAAATCGTTACACTTGGCGCTCCGATGAGATTGCCCAAGGCCAAAATATCCGGATTCTTACGAAGACTTTTTAATTCAAAAACATTCGGATGTCTCGAAATTATCTGATTCACACCCATATCCTTACAAGCTGAAAATCCAAAGGAAACCTCCGGATGCTTATCCAAGAGTTCTACAAATTGTTGCAGGGAAGCGGAAGAGGCAAACCAATCATCGTGGTGCATGATTTTGATATATTCGCCCGAAGCCAAACGGATAGCATGATTCCAATTTTCCGGAGAACCAAGCGCTTTCGTGTTTTTGTGATAAATAACAGGCAAATTTTGATATGTATCCACTAAATTCTGGATGTCATTATTAGGAGAATCATCGGATATAATGACTTCATAATCGGTGTAATTTTGACTTGCAATAGAATCCAGGCACCTTTTTAAAGTAAAAAATTGTTTATAAGCAGGAATACAAATGCTGACTTTTATCCGATCGGCCATGTTATAATTATTGTCTTTTCAATAAAAAATTTATACTTTCTTTCAGTATCACCGAATTACTCAATCTTAATACTAAAATATAAAGCACACCGGAAATTACTATTTTAGCTGTAATTAGCCAGTACAAATTTACGATATTTTTTGTTAACAACCAGGCTGCAAAAAAACTGCCGAGCGTTATTACCAGATAGGGCAAAATATCCCTTAAAACATCTCTTAACCGCAATTCAATCAATCGGTGAATGTAATATTGCCAGATTCCCAATCCTATAAAATACATGGATATATAACCGATTACCATCGGAAATACACCGAAGCGATACATACTGGCGACTACGATAAGTTGCAACAAACCGGTAATAATCGTTCCGTACATATACAGATTTGATTTTCCGTTAGCATAAATTAAATTGGTATATAAGGTTGACAAGAATCCCACCGCGCCCCAGATACAAAACAATTGAAGAAAAGGGACACTGGGCAACCATTTTTCGCCAATCGCAATCAGAATAAATTCTTTTCCCACGAAGGCCAATCCCAGCATTAACGGAAAAGAAACAAAAGCGCCGAAACGGATCAATTTTCGTAGTACTTTCACTTGACGATCTTTGTCTTTATTTACTTGCACCAAAATCGGTTGTGTTACATAACCAATCATACCGGCAATGACTTGATTCCCCATCCATGTCCATTTTTGTCCCTGATTATAAAACCCAACCTGTTCAGCGCTATAAAATTTACCAAATATGACAGAAAATACATTGGTATTTATTTGTGTGAAAATGTTGGTCAAAAATAATTTAACACTAAAAGGAAGCATTGATTTCAAAGGCCAAAAATTAAGGGTGAAGGTAGGTTTCCAAGGAGCAATGATAAACCGTAATATGGCGCTCAGGGAAACCTGAATTACCGTCTGTGTGGCAAGCGCCCAATACGCAAACCCTTTGACAGCCAAGATAATTCCAACAGAAAGAGCAACTATCCAAGCAGTTATATCTATGATAGCTTGTTGTTTGATCATTAATTTTTTGAACATAACCGTATAAGGAACAGTTCCTATACCAGCCAGCAAAAAACTGATGAACAAGACACGGGATAAATTCGTCAATTCCGGGCGTTTGAAAAATTCGCCAATCAACGGAGCACTAAAAAAAAGAATAATATACAGAAATAATCCCACAAAAACAGTAAACCAAAAAACAGCATTGTAATCTTTAGTATCGGCATCCTGTTTATTCGTCAAAGCAACTGAAAAACCGCTGTTAATAATCATCATTGCAATTCCGTTAAAAATGGCTAACATACCCACCAAGCCGTAATCATCTGCATCCAGCATCCGGGCCATATAAATACCGAAAGCTACCTGAATCAACAGTTGGAGAACATTATTAATGCCGCCCCAGAAGAGTCCGTTTGCTGTTTTTTGCTTGAGAGTTGATTCCGCCATTATTTAAAATCAAATTTTTCTTCGAATGATCGCTTTCCTGAAATCCTTATCAAAATATAAAAATCCTTCTGTAAATTCCGATTCAAAATGATGATCGGAAAGCAGTTGATTTATTTCTTCCGGATCATTTTTACGGTGATAAGCGCAAATAGCATAATCCAAATCACGGGCTTCTTTCAATGTCTTTTCAGCTCCTTTTAAGGCAGCTTGTTCGCAACCTTCAATATCCATTTTAAAGAAGAGATTATTTTTTTCTTTTCCTTCTAAAAAATGATCAATACTTATATTGGAGTCGTCATCAATATCGCTCACGTATTTAGAAATGAGGGTAACTTTCTCTTTCCAAGGGGCAAAAGTAGCATTCAAGGCGCTTATCCAATTTTCGTCACACTCAAACAAATAGACCTGATTCGCAACTTCAATAATTCCCAGAGAGAAAATTCCTTCCGCAGCACCCATATCCAGTATCGTTTTTCCGGTTAACCGTTTTGGATCCTGGATATACCGATGAGGCGAACGAATATCTTGTTCAATAATTAAATTCCGGTAACTTGCCATCGCATCCATTTTGGTACAAAATGAAGGAAAATACAGTTTTTTACCTTTATGAAAAACATAATACATTTCTTGTTGGCTATCGTAAATACTGTCAATGGATAAATTTTTATATTTCAACATGAAATCATAAGGACAAGGCGTTAATCCGTTTTTTCCCATGAATGCATATAACTTGTTTTCTGTTGTAGCAGGTAAAAACAAGGATAACCGGCAAATGGCTATTGCTTTTAGATTTTCCGGCAGATTCCGGAGAAAAAAAAGAAATTTCCCTAAAAACAGCTCATATATCTTATCTCGAATTTCTTGCGATATGTATTTCCTGTACAATTTTGTTATCATTTTTACACAAAATTAATTTTTTAACGTTTTTTTTGCATTCAACGGACTAATCACTTTTTTACCGGTTTGAGCTTCCAATTCTTTCCGGGCTACACTCGCTACATTACCGCCACGCCGAGCCACATGGATACTTTCCTCAAACGTTTCCGGATCTTCCGCTTGCGAAATATCTTTGGTCGAAATTTCCGCCAACATATTGAATATAAGCTCTGTATTCGTCATATTATCCCGCAAACTTTCTTTTTTCAATCCTTTGTACTGCTTGTATTCTTTGGTCGTTTTGCCTGCCCATGCCTGCGTAATCACATCCGTCAGAGCGGCAAATTGCGAACCTTGAATTCCTCTCTGTCTCCATTCGTCGGTCAGTTCTTTCCGTACTTCAATGCTTTTGAGGCGTTGATTGATCCAATTCTCGGAATATCCTAACCGTAAATATTGTTCCATAGCCCGGTCTATAGTCAATTCAGGGTCTTGCACTTCATCCAATCGTTCGGCGCCCACTTGTGCCAACCATCTTTTGAAAGGCTCTGCTTTAGGTGATGGAATGGATTGCACTAAACGTAAAAGTTGCTCAACATCAGCAACATCCGTTTTGTAGAATTTGCCATCGGAAGATTGCATTTTCAGTTGGTGACAATTTGTCACCGACTCATTTCCTTCTTCTTTTAAGCGTTGTTTTAATTTGTTCCAATACTTTCTACCATCCACACTTTCCGTCAAAACACTAACAGTATCCACTACCGAAACATACCACTTTTCTTCTTCTGAATCCCAGATCGTTCTTACTTGTTGATCGTTAAAGATTTTTAATGCATTTAGCTTTGTCATAGTTTTTTTATTTAAAATTTAATCGTCTTGTTATTTATTTCAGTTGTCCGAAAAAATCGGATAACTGGTGACAATTTGTCTCCGTTTCATTTTCCTTTGACTATCCGTTTAATGTCATTCAATTTATTTAACGCATCCACGGGCGTTAAATTATTAATATCCAAATTATTTATTTCATCACGGATTTGTGAAAGCACCGGATCGTCCAATTGGAAGAAACTCATCTGGTAGCCTTCCCTTTCGGTAGAAATTTTGTCCATGGGTTTGGCAATGCCGTTTTTCCGGTTATCTGTTTCCAATTGAGCCAAAATTTCGTTGCCTCTTTTGACAATACTTTGCGGCATCCCAGCCATTTTTGCTACGTGAATACCAAAACTGTGTTCGCTTCCTCCTTTTACTAATTTCCTCAGAAAGATGACTTTATTATCGACTTCTTTGACGGAAAC
>JAISKT010000036.1 GCA_031261295.1 Candidatus Symbiothrix sp.
TGATTAGAAATGTAACTAAAAAAGCGGTCGCTGTGAATTGTAAAAACAACAAAGCCAACTTCCAGATACGGCGCGTTTCCTGATAATTGCGAAATGCCAATGACACCGGTATCTTTGAAAAAATTTGCGCCGGAACAATTGCCGTGATAAAAAATACAACCACACAAGCAATTACAAGCAGGATTCCGGAACGCAAATTAAACAGTGCAGACAAGGGCACAGCCAGCAAATCCTCAACCGTGTCCCTAAACAGGATAATCAATGCGACTGCTATCAGCAGGGAAATAAGCAGATGCACCCCTGTTTCGGCAAACATACTCGAAGATATATTGTTAGTATCGGCTCCATAACATTTACGGATAGCAACGCCCTTTGTCCGGTTTACCAAAGAAGATATTACCACCAAAATATAATTCAAGATGGCAGTAAACAGGATAGCAAACGCCAACAGGGAAAGTAGAATCGTCATGCGTTTGATTTCCGGTCTGTCGCTGTGCATTTTGGTAAGCGGCAACAGCGAATAATGCAAATCCACACCCAGTTTTTCCAATTCATCCAAAGGCTGATATTTTGCCTGCATTTGACGAATGGCTGTAGCCAAATTTTCAGGATGAGTATTGGGTTGAAGTTTCACATATCCCAAATAGCGGTCGTTTCCCAGCCAATTCATCGAGCCATCCCACATAAATTCGGATATGGAAGGCATGGAAATAACCATATCATAACGCTGCTCGGAATTAGCAGGAATGTCTTCAAAAATACCGCCAATGGTTAATTCCTTACCGGGAAAATTATCCAAATAAATTTTCTTACCGATTATATCCTGTATATTTCCCCTATTTTTAGCGATGGAATGGGAAATCATCACTTGCATCGGTCGGCTTAAAACTTCTTTCGGATTTCCGGCAAGAACAGGACGCGGCAGAACATCAAAAAGACTGCTATCTCCTAAAATAGCGAAATCCGTTTTGTATGCTTTTTTATCTTCTACAGTATAAAATGTCATATCGTCTCCTATGCCGGTAAAACGGGTGGCAGCTTCCACTTGCGGAATCTCCGTCTTCATTCCGGACGCGACTCCTCCGCTGACTTGTCCGTAGCTGCTGAAAACATCTTCTCCTTCATCTTGATGATTTACATCTTCTTGTATTTGATAAATACGTTCGGCATCGGGATAAAAATTCTCAAAGGAAAGGTCTAAATAAATTTTTGAAATTAAAACCAATCCAACAGCCAAACCGATGCCCAGCGACAAGATTTTAATAAAGTTGTTCTGTCCTTTACCGGACAATGTTCGGAATGCTAATACCAAATCTTTCATATTGTTATTTTTTTACCCCTAAATCCCCTGAAGGGGACTTTGAAGTGCGTTATTGTTGTTTTTTAGCCCCCCTTTAGAGGGTTGGGAGTCAATCACTTTTTAATGATTTTACCGGATTTTGCGACAGCACATGAATACTTACGCCCGATGTGGTAATTATTGCAATCAGACATTGAATAATAATCGGAAGGATAAAAACCCATCCACCTAAATTGGTATGATTGCTGTAATTATTCAACCATTCGGAAGCAATATAATAAGCAATCGGTACAGCAATAATTCCGGCAATGACTATCCATTGGATGATATCCAACGAAAGCAGGCTAAAGATGGATTGCGGACTGGCTCCATTTATCCGGCGGATGCCGATTTCTTTTGTCCGGCGCACTGCTGTGTACAAATGAATGGCCAACAATCCCAACATCGCAATGAACACGGACAAAAGCGAACTGATAAATACCAATTTGTATTGCGTTTTCATGCCGTCAAACTTTTTTGTATAAATATCTTCACTCCACACCGGATTGGCCACAAATTCAGCATCGAATTTTCGGAAAACGGTAGTTACCAATGCCAACGCATCCGCTCGACTGCTGTTTTTATCAAATTTAATATAAACGATTCTCGGTTTAGCCGCATTGAAACACGCACTCAATACTAACGGTTGAATCGGATTTGCCGGCTCGCCATAAATAAAATCTTTTACAACGCCGATAATTTCCGTATCGCTATTTTTGTAAAGAACATGTTTCCCCACAATTGGCGACTCCAATCCCAACATTTTGACTGTCGCTTCATTCAAGATAATGGTCGGCGTATTTTCCGGTCTATCTTCCTTGAAAAATTCGCCTTCCACCAATTGAAAATCCATCAATTCGCACCATCCGGGCGTCATGCGATATTCATTGACAGATTGTTGGTTTTCCCTGTTTTCGAGTAAAGCAATCGTTTGTCCGCTGCCTCTCTCTCCGACGGTATGGTCGCTTCCACTCACGTTTTGTATGCCGGATGTGTGCAATAATTCCTGTTTCAAAGCGGTATAATTTTTCCACACATTACCGTCAAGCGATACAGACACAATATTTTTGTCATTATAATTCATAGGCAAATTTTCCAAATAAGTGGTCTGTTGGTTGATGACCAATATATAGGATATAAGTACGATGGTAATGATGGATTGAAATATCACTACGACAGCAGTCAGCCTGTGTTTGGAAAACTTCAATCGTTTACCCAAAATATCCAAAGGACTGAACCGGCTGAGGTAGAACGAAGGATAAGCAACCGAAAGTGTAACTGTCAAAACAAAAAGAGCGATGAGGCACAAGATAAAAACCGGATTTAGTAATTGTGTTAATTCGATGTCTATGTGTATCAGTTTTGAAAAGCGGGGCATTACGATAATCGCTAAGAACGCACCTAATACAAAGGCAATCCCCACAATACCGGCAACTTCCGAAAAGAATTGCCGGACAATATCACCGATACTTGCACCGTTAGTTTTCCGGATGGCTATTTCGTTCATACGGGTTTCGCCTTGAGCCATAAAAAGATTAATGAAATTGGTTATGGCAAGCGCCAGGATAAACAAAGAGAGCGCCAACAGCAGTCCTATAAATTTCATATTATTGCTTTTCCCAATGCCGGAATTGGTTTTAGAATGGATATAAATAGCTGTTAATTTTTCCGTTGCTCCGTAAGATTTGGCATTAAACCGGCTTTGAAGAGGCTCTAACATCGAAGTATATTCTTTTTCAATAGACGTTCTTACTTCGGATAAAGAGGCATCCGGACTGATTCGGTAATAAACGTAAAAATCCATTGCGCCGTTCAATTCCACATAATCCGGAATATTAGCTGCCCATAGATCGAAAGAGAAATGGGTATTGAACAGAAGTTTTTCTACTACTGCGCTTATTGTATATTCCGCATTACCAATTGATACGGTTTTATCCATAGATTGGTCGGCGCCGCCAAAAATAATATCGGCGTAAGGGATTGTTATCACAAGGGAATGGGGTGATTCAAGCGCTTTTTCAGCAGTTCCGGCAAGAAATTTCATCTGAAATACCTTGAAAAAATCGGAATCTGTTTGCAAAAGATTCAAGTCCCGAAAACGTTCTGTTTTATAAACCAATTCTACTTTTCCTTCGGGAGCCAGATGAGTTGCCGCTTCTATTCCGGGCGCTTTTGCAGGAAGTTCCGAATAAGCCTTACCCAAACTTTCCGAATGATAGCGCAAGCCGGTATTTGTTTCCAAAACGGTATTCAGCCGGATAATCCGGTCGCTATCGGGGAAATGCTTATCATAACTCAATTCGTTGACCACAAACAATATCAACATAATCGAAGCTGCCAACCCGATGGCTAAGCCGGTAATGTTTATCCAGAGGAAAAAGCGCGTCCGTTTATACGAGTTTAGAATATTCATTTTATATCTCCTTTAGTTATTCTCTATACTTAAGTAGTATCCATATTCGTGCCAAAGTTTTAATTAGTTGATTTTTAATTATTTATTGATTCTCTTGTTCTCGTTATTGTAAAGTTTTTTTACAGATGGCTGTAAAACTTATTTACAGTTTTCGCCATTCTCTTAAGGCCCTTAAGAAATTTAAGTTTCTTAAGAGCCTTAAGAGAAAATCAAAAAAAAGGGATTTAAAACTTTTTGCGGTTGCTTAGTCGCACGGCAGTCATTCTTTCTTTAAAACCACCTTCTTTAATAAACTGGTTACTCAATTTTTCCAGATGTTTTGCCAGCAGATAATCCGTTTGCTTCAGGAGACAAATCGCTATATTGGCAATTGTTTCCGGAGGTCTTGATGTTATTATCTTCATATAAAAAGCGGAATCATTGTGTACTCTGGCCAGTTCTCGCATTTTGTTCTCTTCCACTGAATGTTCTTCCCAAATCCGATGATTTCTTGTCCGCAGATAATCCATATAATCTTCGAACAATTCCATCAAACTTGCCTTAGCCACATTAATCAGTTTAATTTCCATTTCTTTGGAAGTCGCACCGTCCATACTCCCTTCTGCAATGTTTTGCTTGCCGGAGCGCGCTGCCTGCTGCATTTGGTCAATAGTGCGGTCCCCTCTTCGCAGATAGGTGTGAACGAAATAGTACGTAATGTCGAAGATTGCCTCTGCTTTTTGATAGCTGTAAAGTTTTTTGTAATCCTTGCTTGCCGGAATCAGTCTGTTGTTGTCCATAGTTGTTGTTTTATTTTTTTTTAAGGTACTTAAGAAACTTAAGATTCTTAAGCTCCTTAAGAGGAACTGCAAAGATATACTATTTTCTCAATAAACTTCTATTTCAAAGAACATTTTTTCTTGAGAAGCTTAAGCCTCTTAAGTTACTTAAAAATTAACTCTTGTACGTCGCCGTAGTTATCATAGCTCGAAGTAATCACCTTTTCTCCCGGCTCCAAACCCTCCAATACTTCGTAATAGAGCGGATTTTGCCGCCCGATGCGGATCGTACGGCGAATCGCTTTCTTCTCATCTTGTGTCACTACGAACAGCCATTGCCCGCCTGTATTCTGGTAGAAGGCGCCGCGCGGAATCAGCACTGCTTCCACCGGTTGCCCTAATTGTAAATTGATATAATACGTTTGTCCGGCGCGGATGTTGTCGGGGCGTTCGCCATTAAATACAAAGTCTGTCTTGAATTGCTTGTCGCGCACTTCGGGATAGACTTTGCGCACCACTAAATCGTAGGTTTTGTCCTGTCGTTCAAAAGTTGCCGACAGTCCGCTCTTCACCTTATCTATGTAATGCTCGTCAATCAGGGCTTCAATCTTGTAATCCGACAAGACGCTGATTTGTCCGATACGCGCGCCGCTGCCCACCGACTGGCCTATCTCTACATCCAGTAATCCCAACTGTCCATCAACCGGCGCTTTAATATTAAGATTATCAACCCGTTGGCGCACTAAGACCAAGTTTTTGCGGATATTGCTCAAGCTCTCTTCCATCTGATTGATTTGAATGCCCCGGAAGAGCGAATCCTGTTTCTGACGCTCCACCACTAACTCCATGCCTTTCACAGCAAAGTCATAATCCTCTTTCGCTTGCAGGTAATCTTCTTTGGAAGTCAGTTTTTCATTGTAGAGGCTGCGGTATTGTTCATATTTCCGTTTCTTGCGTTCGACATCCAACTCCAATTGCAATTTGTCTGTGCGAAGGCTGAGGCGTTCCTGTTCCATCGTCACCTGGGTATTGCGCAAAAAGTTCTGTTTCTCAGCTAATTGTGCTTCACTGTCGAGGATGTTGAGGCTCAGCATCGGATTGGTCAGGCGCACAATTACTTCGCCTTGGTGCACCATCGAACCTTCTTCCACTACTTTTTCGGCCACCATTCCGCCTTCGATGGCGCTCAACTGAATC
This sequence comes from Candidatus Symbiothrix sp., assembly GCA_031261295.1. GTDB lineage: Bacteria > Bacteroidota > Bacteroidia > Bacteroidales > Azobacteroidaceae > Azobacteroides. Next base: position 5,708 of record JAISKT010000036.1, read on the forward strand.
GTATTAATCGGTTGTACTTGGCCGTTGACACGGATATAATCGTTAAATTCGCCTTTGGTGACGGTTTGCATCATCACTTTATTTCTTTCCACATTGAATTTGGAACTGTGGTTTCCAAAAATCAACCAAGCCAATGCAATCAGTAAAACAACTCCACCTATTATATAAGGTATATGTTTCTTCTGAATTCCTTTTTTCTTTTCTAAAATTATATCCATGGTGTTTCTCCTTTATAATAGTTTAATAATCTGTATTTTAATTGATATTTCAAATTTGTATATAACTCTTCGATGCGTGATTGCAATAAGCGGTTGGCGCTGGTTGACAAGTCGATGGCGTCAATCAAACCTTCCTCGTATTTCCGGAGGTTGGTCTGGTGAGCGCTTTGCATGGCAACTGTCCGTTTTTGTGCATGAACGGATTCATTTGATAAACCGTTGACATCAGCTACAGCCTGTTCGATTTCGCTATAGATTTGGCGGAGTGTTTCTTCGTGTTCGCTTCGGGCAATCATTAAACGCTGTTTGCTCCTTTTCATTTCCGAAGAGCGGGAAAACCCGTTGAAAATTGGAATGGCTAATGAAATACCCACATAACTTCCTTTCCGAAGTTTCCATTGTTCTTCAAACGACATATACGCACTTCCGTCCAGCAAGCGGGAAAATCCGGTGGAAACGCCTGCATCCAAAGACAAAGTGGGAAATAAACGGCCTCGCGCTATTTTATATTGTACCTCGGTGGCCGACAAGGATTTATCGGCGACCAAGGCTTTGGGTAAGGTATTCAATGCCTGTTGATAAACTTCCAAGGCGTTTTCCGGTTCTTTTGTTTCTGTGAGTGTATTTTCATAATTGGCCACGAGCAAATCTTCCTCCACCGGTAAATTCATTATTCCTTTTAATTTGATGATTTCCAGATTATAACGGTTGATTTGTTTGGTCAATAAAAATTGGTCTTCGGCTTCTTTGGCTTGTATTTCCGTCAAATCAGGAATAGATTTAAGGCCCAGTTCTTCCATCCGTTGAAACTTCTTCAAGTTGTTGACACTCTCTTCCAATTGCTGTTGGGCCAATTCTACTGTTCCTTTGTAATAGAGGACGTTGAAAAAGATTTCCATCACCTCGAAAGCAATTTTGTCTTTGACTTCCTGCAGTTCCTCTTTCCCTTTCAAACGGTTGATTTTCGCTATTTTTGTCCGGTACACTTGAGAAAGCCCGTCAAACAAAGTCATAGAAGAATAAAGTTCATACCCATTGCTGAAAGAGTTGGTACTGATATAGGTGTTCGTTTCCGGGTCCACTCCGCGGCCAAAATTCAGATAGGCGCTTGTCCGGGCATTCAGCGAAGGTAAAAAACCGCCGATAGCTTCCAGGCGGTCGAGTTTATAAATTTCGTTTTGCGCCTCCTGTTTAGTTCGTTGCGGATTGTGTTGGATAGCGTATTGAATACACTCTTCCAATGTCCGGGTTTTTCCCTGGGAAAAAACGGGGAAAGGGAAAAACAGAACTAACAAAAAAATAATACGTTTCATAACAATAAAAATAGATTTGTTCTTTTACATAATAAGCTATACCAAAGTCGTGCCAAAATTATATATGGCTGATTTTTAATTAATTGGTAAAATAATAGAAAGAGTGAATTGTAAAATATTTTTACAGTGGATGATAAATTATTTTACACTGTTTGTCCGACACCCTCAACCAAAAGTTAAATTTTAGCAAATCCTTTGTTTATATAAAAAAATATATTACCTTCGCCAATTAAATAAAAAAAGACATTAATTACAAAATAGGAAACAGTTTATAAAGATATAATTCATTAGAATATAAAGCGTTAATTTTATTCTTGTATTACGAAATCTCGACAATTTCGATACCGGCAAGAATAAATAAGTAAGCGTTCACGTGGATTCGTGGGCAAAACTTATTTGTCGGTATAGGTAGTCGAGAACCTCGTAATACAAATAAAGTTATAGTCCCACGTTTTTTCTATTTTAAATAACCGCTTCACAGGGACTTGGAAGCATAAATTTCTACAAACATGCAGAACAAGTCATAGGAAATTGGCGGGCGTTCCGGTTCAATAGTTTTTTCTCTCATTTTTCAACTGATTGAACGCGCTCGTCCACTACTTAGGGTACAGGCAACCAGATTTTTTTTCATTATTTATAATTTTAATTTTTAATTTTTAATTTACCGGTTGCCTGTCCTTTTTACCAGATTATAAACTTAATAAAAACAATAATGAAGAAAATTGTATTTTTAATGCTGACACTCATCGTTTTGGGTGCAGCCAGTGTGAATGCGCAAGTACGTATCGGGGGAGCCGATACGGATGTTCCCACCCCAGGGGCTGTCCTGGATTTGAACAATGCGACCGGTGGTTATGTAGGTGGGCTATTATTGCCCAAAGTAAGCAGTTTGACGTTAACCAGTGTAGAAGCATTTTCTACGGAACCCGATGCCGCCGATAAGCTTGTCGGGCTGATTGTGTATAATGCCGATCCCGACGCCGAAGGTATTTATATCTGGACGGGTGCAACAGACGGATGGAAACCGATTTGGAAGAAAAACTAATGAAGAGAAAGAACATGAAACAGAGAACAAAAAGAACTTGGGCGGCATGCCTTGCCGCCTTATGGCTGGTTTTGCCTGCCGTCTTGCAAGCGCAGGTACATATCGGCGGAACGGAGAGCGCCGTGAAGGGAGCTTTGCTGGATTTGACGACTCCAGCGGGGTCGAATCTCGGCTTACTCCCTTTGAATGTAAGTCTTGAGGATATCAATGAAATTCCGGATGTGTTTACCAACAAGGCTTCTATCACAGCCGGTGATTTGCAAGGTTTGATCGTGTACAACATCAATCCGGATCTGCCGGACGGCGCAGGCCTTTATGTCTGGAACGGGGCGAAATGGAGCAAAATTGTTAGTTGTACCGGCGCTCCTACCTTGGGAGCCTTAACCGCCGCTACCATCTGTAACGGGAGCGATTTGATCCGGACGGCCGATGTGGTTTCCGATAACGGTTCGCCGGTCACCAAGTATGAATGGAAATTGGGAGGTGTGACGATAGATACCTCTGAAAATTTAAGTTATGAAGTAACGGCTGACGATAACGGCAAAGTGTTGACCTTGTCGGTCATCAATGCGTGCGGTACCACTACTACCGCGGGTGTAACGCTAACCGTTCCGGCCGCTCTTACACAACCCGATCCGGCGGCCGCCACTATTTGTAACGGCGCAATGTATGCCTTTACATTGGCTGCCGCAACCGGCGGTTCGGGAGCGATCTCTTACAACTGGCAGGAAAGTACCAATGGCGTGGCCTGGGAGGATGCCGAAGGTACACGGGACGAAGCCGACTATACGGTGGAAGAGTTAACCGAAACGATGTATTACCGCCGGCAAGCTACCGCTGCCGACTGCGGGGGAACCATCGAATCGGCAAGCGCCAAAGTAACCGTGAACCCGGCTTTTACACAGCCTGATCCGTCTGTCGTTACGATCTGTAACGGCGCAACAACTACCCTTACCCTGGCTGCCGCCACGGGAGGTTCGGGCGCTATCACTTACAACTGGCAACAGAGCGCCGATGACGAAACCTGGGCGGATGCCGAAGGTACACGGGACGGGGCTAACTATACGACTCCGGCGTTGACAACGACCATGTATTACCGTCGCCAGGCGATAGCTGCTACCTGTGGTGGAACCATCAATTCGGCCAGCGCTGAGGTAACCGTGAACGCCGCCTTTACGCAACCTGCTCCGGCGGCCGTCTCTATTTGTATCGGATCCGAGTACACCTTTACATTGGATGAAGCTACCGGCGGTTCGGGAGCGATCACTTACCAGTGGGAACAGAGTGTGGACAACAGCGCCTGGGCCAATGCTGATGGAACAAGCACGGATGCGAATTATACAACACCGGCGTTGACAAGTAACATGTATTACCGCCGCATAGCAACTGCCGCCACTTGTGGAGGAACCATCACTTCCGCTTCGGCTCTGGTAACAGCTGCTACGACCGCCACCCTGACGCAACCCGCTCCGGCGGCCGTTACTATTTGTAGCGGTACGACGACTACCTTTACATTGGCTGCCGCCACCGGCGGTTCGGGAGCGATCACTTACCAATGGCAACAGAGCGCCAACAACAGCGCCTGGGTCAATGCCACAGGCACGAGCAACACGGCGAACTATACGACTCCGGCGTTGACAGGCAACATGTATTACCGCCGTATAGCGACTGCCGCCACTTGTGGTGGAAGCAATACTTCCGCCGCCGCTTTGGTAACCATAGCCGCCGCTTTAACGCAAGCCAATCCGGCGGCCGCCACCATCTGTTACAACACGACACGGGCGATTACGTTGGCTGTCGCTACGGGAGGCGCCGGAACGATTACGTACAACTGGCAACAGAGCGCCGATAACAGCACTTGGGCCAATGCGGCAGGTACGCGCAATGCGGCTAACTATACAACTCCGGCATTGACAAGCAACATGTATTACCGCCGGCAAGCTACGGTCTGCAGTACAACCATTACTTCGGCTTCGGCTTTGATAACGGTGACTGCCAACTTTACGCAGGCCAATCCGGCTGCCGCGACTATCTGTTACAACACGACACGGGCGATTACCCTGGCTGTTCCAACCGGTGGTTCGGGAACGATTACCTACAACTGGCAACAGAGTACCGATAACGCGACTTGGGCCAATGCGGCCGGTACGCGCAACGCTGCGAATTATACAACCCCAACGTTGACAACGGCCATGTATTACCGTCGCCAGGCGATAGCTGCCACCTGTGGCGGAACCATCACTTCGGCAAGCGCCAAGATAACAGTGAATGCAAACTTTACACAGGCCAATCCGGCTGCTGCTACTATCTGTTACAACACGCAAAGGGCGATTACGTTAGCTGCTGCCACCGGAGGTTCGGGAACGATCACGTACAATTGGCAACAGAGTACGGATAACAGCACCTGGGCCAATGCGGCAGGTACGCGCAATGCGGCTAACTATACGACGCCTGCGTTGACAACGACCATGTATTACCGGCGCCAGGCGATAGCTGCCACTTGTGGTGGAACCATTACTTCGGCCAGCGCTAAAATAACAGTGACAGCTAACTTTACGCAAGCCAATCCGGCGGCCGCGACGATACAACTTGGTTCTACGCGAACCTTTACGGTGGCTGTTCCAACCGGCGGTTCGGGAACGATTACCTACAATTGGCAACAGAGCGCCGATAACAGCACCTGGGCCAATGCGGCAGGTACGCGCAACGCTGCGAATTATACAACACCGGCGTTGACAACAACCATGTATTACCGCCGCCAAGCTATGGCTGCTACTTGTGGAGGTACCATTACTTCGGCTTCGGCTAAGGTGACGGTGACTAAAACCGGTTCCGCTACAATCGGATCCAATAGTTATTCAACTTACTGCTATGGAGGAACGATCGGTTGTTGGATGGTGCAAAACTCGAAGGAAGGTACGGCCTCCTATTCCGATGCGACCTACGGCAAATACTACCTTTGGGCGGATAGAAACGGTGCTTGTGTTTCGCCTTGGACTGTCCCGACAGAAACCCAGTGGAATGCTTTAAAAACTTACATTAATGGCTCATCGGCTACGGCTGCGGAAAAGGCCATGTGGTTCTCCGGCACTGCGCTTGCCGGATACTACAATGGAGGTACTTGGGCGCAAAAAGCTACATACGGTTACTGGTGGAGTAGTAGTGTAACGTACCAGTACTACAATCGCGGTCAATATGAGCAGTTGAGTGGCCCGGCTGTTGGGTATGTGAGCTCCAGTTTGCCCGTTCGGTGCATAAAGAATTAATTTACTGTCTGAACTCTGATACTTAGAGCTTTAAACTGAATTTCTTCCCTCCTAAGGGGAAGAAATTGGGGAGGTATGTCTTTTACAAATGAAGGTCGCAAACACCCGACCTTCATTGGTAGAAATAAGGTATATTCTTTAAGAAGCTAATTAGTAATGGGTTGCGTTTTCTTATGGGGTAGCAAGAACACAGGAACAGGAGCATCTACCGGATGAAAGTTCTCAAGTGATTTTCTATCAATACAATAAGGAGCGCAGCCCTTTTCTTTATTAGAACACGGATAAAACGGAAGACACGGATTTTTACGGTACGGTATTGATTTTCATTTGAATGATTATAATACAAAGTTAGCTATAAATTACACATAAAACAATATTTTTAGTACTTTTACCCCCTGAATGTTGGTAAAACTCTACGAAACAAACCCCAATCAGCGGGAAATCGACAAAGTAGTCGGGATTCTCAAAGACGGCGGCATAGTCATTTATCCTACGGATACGGTCTATGCTATGGGCTGTGATGCCTTGAATGTCAGGGCTGTAGAGAAGATTTGCAAGCTGAAGGGCATCAATCCGCAAAAGACCAATCTGTCTATTATTTGCAGTGACTTGAGCAATATCAGCGAATACGCCAAGGTCAACAACACCGTTTTCAAATTGATGAAAAAGAACTTGCCCGGGCCGTTCACTTTTATCCTGACCGCCACCGGCAGTCTCCCGAAGATTTACAAGAACCGGAAAGAAGTCGGCATCCGTATCCCGGACAACAACATCATCCGGACATTAGTGCAGGAATTGGGCAATCCGGTGCTCACCACTTCCGTGCGGGACAAAGATGATATTTTGGAATACAGCACCGACCCCGAATTGATAGCGGAAGAATACGGCGAAACAGTCGATGTGGTTATAGACGGCGGTTATGGCGGGCTGGAACCTTCTACCATCGTGGATTGCACCGGCGACGAAATCGAAATCGTCCGCCAGGGGAAAGGTGAATTAATAGAATAATCTATATGATAACGCGATTCTTAAAAATTTTCCTTGTCATTGCGCGCTTGACGCGCAAGCCCGCAATGACAGTTATTTTGTGGGTGTTTGCTTGCGTCAGCCTCAATATTCAGGCTCAGGACATGGTTGCACCGATGGATATTCCCTTGTTCCTCAGTGGTAATTTCGGTGAATTGCGGAACAATCATTTTCATTCGGGAGACGATTTCAAGACACAGGGCGTGACCGGCATTCCGGTGAAATCGGTGAAAGACGGGTATGTTTCCCGCATCGGCGTCAGTCCGTATGGCTATGGCAACGTGCTGTACATCGATCATCCCGACGGCACTACTTCCGTTTACGGCCATTTGGAACGGTTTATTCCCCGCATTGAATCCGTTGTCCGCGACAGCCAGTACCTGAAAGAGTCTTTTACGGTAAATTTGTATTTCCAACCCGGTCAACTTCCGGTGAAAAAAGGCGAACGAATTGCGTGGAGCGGTAATACCGGCGGTTCCGGCGGCCCGCACCTGCATTTTGAGTTTCGTGAAACGGAAAGCGAAAAAGCCATTGACCCGCTTCCGTATTTCAAAAATAGAGTGAAAGATACCCGACCGCCCGAAATCCGGGGAATCATGCTGTTTCCTCAACCGGGCAAGGGAATCGCCAATGGAAGCGCACACAATCAGCCGGTTACCTTGTTGAAAGACAAAGCGGGCAACCAGAGCGCCAAACAGCCCGTCACCGCTTGGGGACAAATCGGCGTGGGCGTAAAAGCCTACGACCGGATGAGCGAAACAACCAATATCTACGGCGTAAACGAAATTATCCTGAAAGTGGACGGCAGCGAAGTCTATCATTCGGTGATGAATAAATTCCCAATCGACGACACACGCTACCTCAACACCTATATTGATTGGAAAGAATGGACGGAAAACAATTCGTTTTACATGAAATCTTTTACCGACCCGGGCAACCACTTAGGCGTTAACCGCGCCCAAAGCAACGGGATTATCGATATTGATAAAGAAAAAATCTATCACCTGGAATATATCCTGAAAGACGTTTACGGGAATGCGGCTACTTTCCGGTTCGATATTACCGGCAAGAAAGCGCCGATTCCACCGGTGGTAATGAATGGCAGTTATTTTCCACAGAATAAGGACAATGAATTTTACGGGCAAGGTATTGACTTGAAAATCCCGCAAAACAATTTGTATTCCGATATCTTTTTGAAAACAGATTTCGTTCCCAAATATACGCCTTTCGCGCCCTTGTATATCCTTGGCGAAAGACTTCCCCTGCATTCGTATTGCCCGTTGACACTGGAAATTACCAATGATACCTATCCCGATAAATCCAAATATGGAATCGTTCAGGTCTTGAAAAATAAACGGAACTGGATAGGCGGAGAATACGAAGACGGAAAGATTACAGGCAAGATTCGTGAGTTAGGTCGCTATACCATTGATGTAGATACGGTTCCGCCGGTAATTACGCCCGTCAACCCGGCCAAATGGGAAACGAACCGGCGGATAGCGTTCAAAATCACCGATGACCTGAGCGGTATTGCCTCTTACCGTGGAACGATGAATGGCGAATTTATTCTCTTTCAATACGATTACAAAACAAATTCGCTTTATCACGAATATGACTCCAAACGGGCGAAGTACGGGAACGGAACGCTGCGGTTGGTGGTAGCGGATGAGGCCGGGAATCAAAGCGAGTGGTTCAAATAACGCTGGATTTTAAGTAAATTTTTTTGCAGCAAAATTATTATTTTAATTTATTTGTTCGTATATTTGTAAACTTTTAATAAAAAATAATCACTAAACTATGACTCCAATTTATGGAAACGAGAACACAAGAAGAAAAAAAGAGTAAGAAAAGAAGCGATTCTCTTCAATGGAATATCTCAAGAGGAAATAAGAATCAAAAATTCTCTGTAGATCAAGTTCTTGATGCGTATGAAGATGGACTTTGCAAAGGCCTTGCCATAACAAAAGAGCTTAAAGAAAAAATTAAAAAAAACGTAGAACTTGTTAGTAAATCAGGAGAAGCCTTTTTTAAAGAAATAAATAAGGAAGATGAGAAGTGTGTATCCATTTTCTTGAAGCAAAATTGGTATGATTCTTATAATCTGATATGTGTGTTGGAAAAAAATTTATATTCTGATGATTTGATTTCAAGACAAATATATGAAAAATCTTGGGGATATGAAGACAAGTTGAGAAATAAAGACATATCCTTAAGTATATCTTTTATTCCAAATAATGAACATCTGAATTTTAATCGCTTGAAAGCAGACGGATATTTTTGTTTCTATGGGAAATTGTATTAATATTGAACATGCTATTCATAATGAAAAAGTATGTAATTATCTTGATCGAAAACCTGAATTTGTGGATTGGATAATAACAACTGCTTTTTATTCTTCATTGCATTACATAAGGCATAAGATATTACCTTATGTATATGAAGATAAATCAGGAAATATTAAAACATACGACGATTTTGAAAGCCTATTCAATAACTTCAAAAAAGAAGGAGAAGGGAGACATGGCTTTCAAAAAAGATTTGTTGAGGAAAATATGACTGAAATTCGATTTGAATATCAAAAACTTCACGAATTATGTCAAAATGCCCGTTATTATAATTATAAATTTCAAAGGGAAGATTCGATTAAAGCAAGAGAATATCTACAAATTATTAAAAAAAATTGTTACAATTAAATCCTTTAATACAAAGAATCTATGCTTACAATTTATTCTTCTTCTGAAAATACAAGCCGCCTGGAATTCGTCGCCCGTCACTTATTTAACAATCTGTTGGGCGCGGAATTTACAATTACTTTCGATAAAAGTTTTTATTTGGAACAAAAAGGCCCCTGCATCAATTATTCGGAAGAAAAATTAAATCACGGTTTGCAAATTCTTCCTCAAGGTCTGCTTTTTGAAACCGGAATCCGGCCGGTGAAAGAATTGAGCGAATCGGAATGGAACGGATTGTTTTGCTTTTTTTATACAGGCAAAGGAGACATTCCCTTTGATTTGTTCGCAGCGGCATTTTATTTACTTACATTATATGAAGAAAATTTTCCCGTCAACTTGGACGAACACAGCCGTTTCAGTCATACGGAGTCGCTTTTGTTTCGTAAGGGAGTTTTGGAAACGCCCGTCATCGACCGCTGGGCTTATTTGTTAAAAGAAGAATTGGAAAAAGCCGGTTTGGATACCGCCGGTTTCAAAGGGCGAAAATACAGAGCTGTCAGCACCTATGACATTGATCATCCTTTTTTGTACCGGAATAAAGGCTGGCTCAAAAACGCAGGCGGTGCTCTGCGCGATCTTCTGAAAGGAAACTTAAAATCGGTCAAAGAGCGTGTCGTCGTCCAATTGCGTTTGCAAAAAGATCCGTATATGACTTCTATTCAAACCATTCATGAAATTCAAGCGCAACTGAAACGCCCGTATTATTTGTTTGTTTTATTGGGAAAAAGTGGAGAATACGGACATAAAATGCTTTATTCGCCCCGATCTTATTATAACTATCTGAAAAACTTGGATTTGCCGCAAATAGGATTGCATCCTTCATACGATACATTGCGGAATTTGAAACGCTTGTTGAAAGAGAAATCCCAATTGGAAAAAATAATAGGTCGTAAAATCATTGCTTCCCGGCAACATTTTTTGCGCATGCAAAGCCCCGAAACTTTTCAGGAATTGCATCTGGCAGGCATGGAGGAAGACTTTACATTGGCTTTTGCCCAAGCGCCCGGATTCCGTTCCGGTACGGCTGTTCCTTATTTTTTCTATGATTTGCGGAAAGACGAAACCACCTCTTTGCTGATTCGCCCCACGGTGATGATGGATGCCACGCTCATCAACCATTTGAAACTTTCTCCCGAAGCGGCGTTGCAAAAAATAAAAGGATTGATTGATGCCTGCCAACAGTCGGGAGGCGATTATCTCAGCCTCTGGCACAACTCCAATCTGGCTTACACGCCCGAAGAAAATCCGTGGATCAGAGTCTTTTTAGAATCCTACAAATACGCTATTTCGCTGGAGGATTAATACTCGCTGAAAGCCAGCGGCAGCAAGTCGGTGATTTTTTCAATAATATATATCGTTTTCTTCCCGTAAAGAATAATCCGCACCGGATGTTTGTAACGGTTTTGCGCTTCCAAAATTACCTGACGGCAGGCGCCGCAGGGCGTGACCGGCTCGTCGATGAAATCGCCTTTGGTATAGGCGGCAACGGCAATCGTATCTACCGCTTCATCCGGGAATTGGGAATTGGCATAAAATAAAGCTGTTCGTTCAGCGCACAATCCGGATGGAGAAGCGGCGTTTTCCTGGTTGTTTCCGGTAACTATTTCATTGTTTGCCAATAAGATAGCTGCCCCTACTTGGAAGCGGGAATAAGGAGCGTATGCTTTTAGCGTAGCATCTTTTGCTATGTTAATTAAGTTTTTTTCACTCGAATTTAGTTCTTCGTAATTACAAACTCGTATCTTTGCAGTGATATTCAGATTTTTCATGGCGATATTCTTTAGTCAGACAAATATAAACTATTCATTTTAAATATGAAAACACAACGGTATATACTTTTGGTTTGCAGTATTTTTATTTTTACTTCTACCGTATTCGCCCAAAAGCGGCAACAAGGTCATTTGGATTATATAGAAAAATACAGCGAGTTGGCTGTCAGGCACATGGACAAATACCGGATTCCGGCCAGTATTATTATAGCACAGGGAATATTGGAAACAGGAGCCGGGAAAAGTCGTTTTGTGAGGGACACCAACAACCATTTCGGTATCAAATGCCATTCCGATTGGACGGGCGACCGGGTATATAGAGCGGACGACGGCCCAAACGATTGTTTCCGGAAGTACAAAAAAGCCGAAGATTCGTTTGAAGATCATTCCCATTTCCTGGCGGACAAGAAACGTTATGCCGTATTATTTACGCTGGATATCCGGGATTACAAAGGCTGGGCCGGCGGTTTGCAGCGTTGTGGCTATGCCACCGACAAGGCGTATGCCAATAAATTGATCAAAATAATCGAAGATTATGAACTCTATAAATTGGATGCCAAAGCCAAAAAAGGCGGGAAGAAAACTTCGCCCTTTATCCTGAAACGAACGCCCTACATAGATTACGGTTTGATTTATGTCATTGCCGGTGCGAATGACAGTTATGACCGGATTGCAGAAGATACAGGTTTCAAGGTGAAAGACCTGATCAAATACAACGAAGTGCCCGAAGATTTTCCACTGAATGCCGGCGACATTGTTTTCTTGGAAAAGAAGCATAAAAAAGCAGAAAAACCCTATTTTGAACATACGGTTCGAATAGGGGAATCTATGCACAGTATTTCCCAACGGTACGGAATGCAGGTGAAACGGCTGTATAAACTCAATAAAAAAGATTTTGATTATGTGCCGGTGGAAGGCGATATTCTCCGGTTACGGTAATTTGAAAATAATTAAGGTTTGCCCTGTTAAATTTTGGTAATTCCTTGGTTTATCCGAAAAAAGATATTAATTTTGCCAATTAAATAAACGATAAAAAGCTTTTATTACAAAATAGAAAACAGTTTATAAAGATATAATTCATTAATATAAAAAAGCGTTACAGCTTTTATTCTTGTCTCAGAAACTTCAACAATTTCAATACCGACAAGGATAAGTTAGTAAACGCTCACGTGAATTCGTGGGCTAAACTTATTTGTCGGTATGGGTAGTTGAAGACCTCTGAGACGAATAAAGTTATGAGTCCCACGTTTTTTATTTTAAATAACCGCTTCTCAGGGACTTGGAAGCAATAAACACTTTTATTGTATGATAAATCCCCCATAGATAACGATATTAGCGGGCAGTTCTATTCAATGGTTTTTTCCCTCTCATTTTTTAGTTATTGAATGCAATGTGTTGCCCGCTATTTCTATAGGGTAAAGGCAGTTATAAGTATCTTAAGCTTCTTAAGCTACTTAAGCTACTTAAGAAGCTTAAGATACTTATTGTCTTTACTCTTACTTAAAAAATCAACTATTAATAAATTTATAAATTCAATGAAGATGAAAAAAAATCTTTTTTTAGTGCTGACATTCATCGTTTTGAGTGCAGCAAGTGTGAATGCACAAGTGACTATCGGGAGTGAATATGATCCTACGCCTGGGTCTATCCTGGATTTGCAATCCAATGGTAGTTTGGGTCTTCTCTTACCCCGTGTGACATTAACAGATGCTACCGTATGGGCGCCGGTGGAAGGAGATGCGGTAGATGGAATGACCGTATTTCATAATACCGATGCCATGACCAATGGCTTGACCGGTAAAGGTATTTATGTATGGGCGAACGGAAGTTGGAGCAGAATGGGAACTCCGGCAACGCCTTGTGTGGATATGGTCGTTTCGACTCCGAAAGCCACTTTCACAGGGGAGATTGGCAACGGTCAACTATTGGAATCGGTAGTAAATACAGGTAGCGCTCCGTTTAATTACAACTGGTATAAGGATGGAGTACTCTTACAAACGAATTCCAACAAATCGGAACGCAGAGACAGCTACAAAGCAACGGATTATGGTACTTATACTTGTGATATTACCAATGCGTGTGCTACAGAATTAAAAACCATCACTTATACAGTCGCTAAAGTGAATCCCGGAGAGTATATTGATAATCCAACCGGTATTACTTGGAGTTTGAATGGTATAACTTGTTTTGATGTAAGTGAAGGTAAAGATTTTCCGGCTTCTTCTGTTTATACACTTGCAATTACGGGTGCCACAGCTACCAATGTATATTGGGTAATAGATGATGCTGATGAAGTTTTAAGTGCTGCGGAAGTGGGAAGTACTTCTCAGGTGACCTTACCGTTTAAGTCCCGGAGTGAAGTCTCAACGCTTGCAACAGATCCTGTTAGTGTCTCCGTAACTGCTCTTATTACGCTTTCTACGGGTGCCAAGGTATTTGTCACAAAAACCATAAAGTTACAAAATACAGTTTGCTGTTCAGGTTATGTAGTTCATGCTGGAGTATGGAATGGTCCGTCATCCACCAGTATGGATGGCTATAAAACTCATCAAATGGGTGCCATTGGGAAGTACTTTACTCAATCCTCAACTGATTTATGCGTTGCTTTGGCAGATGAAGGAACGAATGAATATGCTTACCAAGCGGCCATTAATGTATGTGCATCCAAAAGCACTGATGGTACTAACTGGCGACTGCCTAATGTAGCCGAGTTAACACAGTTGGAAACTCCAAGCTACACTAACTATGATATGCGCAAGTGGGTGTACTACTCTATTACGAAATACGATGCAACTCACGTCTGGTACATTGATAATCGAAATACGTCAGGGGCCTATCCATGGTTAGATAATGGCACTCGTTACGTCCGCTGTGTACACGATATGTAACAATTTGTCGTTTTGACAGTCTTAAACAGTAGAAAAAGCGACCTTGTTTTTGCCAAAAAAGAGTAACTCATGCTCTATTTGGGCAAAAATGAGGTTGATTTTGTAAAAAAGAGAGTGATGGAGATTTGTTAAGTTATTGAGATACGACTCCAATCGCTTTTGCGTTTTTCTTCTCTTCTTCCAATCGCTTTTTCGTAGCCGCTTTTTCCTCCGTTTTTTGCTTTTCTTTCAGCTTTTTTTCCTGATCCTTTTGGTCTTTATCCGCTTTCTTTTTATCCGCTTTCGCTTTTTCTTCTACGGCTTTATGCTCCCGTTTTTTATCTGCCTCAATTTTTTTAATTTTTTCCTTTTTCTCCGCTTTCAAATTTTTCTGCGCGGCTTTTTGTTCCTTTTTCTTTTCCACCAACTGCTTTTTAGCCACTTCCTTTTTTTCGGCCTTTACTCTTTTTTGTTCCGCTTTTAATAGTAACTTTTTCTCTTTTTCCACTCTTGCAATACTATCCGCAGGAGTAACGGGAGTTAGCGCAGAGGCATGCAGGCTTCCGGCCGTCCACAGTAGAATGAATAAACAGATAAGCTGTTTGCTGAAATTTGTCTTTTTTGACATCATAATAATTGTTTATTACAGTTGTTATTAATGAGTATAAAACTTACTTATTGAGAATGCAAAAATAATAATAATTTTTATAAAATAATCCGTACCTTTGTCCCCGATTAAAAAATATTCTATTTTGAAAACATTTGAAGAATTAGGCGTTGCTCCCAATATTATACGAGCAATCACAGAAATGGGCTATGTATCGCCCATGCCGGTACAAGAAGAAGTGATTCCTTATTTACTCGGCGACGGCAACGAAGTTATTGCGTTGGCGCAAACCGGTACGGGCAAGACAGCCGCATTCGGTCTTCCCATCCTCCAACAAATCGATATTTCCGATTTACAACCGCAGGCTGTTATACTCTGTCCGACTCGCGAATTGTGCCTGCAAATAGCGGACGACCTCAACGATTATTCCAAATACATCGACAAACTGAAAGTCCTTCCAGTCTATGGAGGCTCCAGTATCGAAAGCCAAATCCGGACATTGAAACGGGGCGTACATGTGATTGTGGCGACTCCCGGCCGATTGATTGACTTGATTAACCGCAAAACGGTTGATTTGCAAAAGGTTAAAAACGTTATCCTCGACGAAGCGGACGAAATGCTGAACATGGGCTTTTCCGAAAGCCTCGACGAAATATTGTCGCACGTTCCCAAAACACGGAATATGTTGCTTTTTTCGGCTACCATGCCGGCGGAAATTGCCCGGATTACCAAAAAATACATGCGCAATCCGCACGAAATCGTTATCGGACGGAAAAATGAAGGCGCCGAACATGTCAAACACCTTTATTATATGGTCAATGCCCGGGACAAATACTTAGTGCTGAAAAGATTGGCCGATTACAACCCGAATATATATGGTATCATTTTCTGCCGCACCAAAAAGGAAACGCAGGAAATCGCCGATTTGTTAATCAAAGACGGTTACAATGCCGATTCTTTGCATGGCGACTTGTCGCAGGCGCAACGGGATTATGTGATGCAGAAATTCCGCTTACGCAATATCCAACTCTTGGTGGCAACCGACGTGGCTGCCCGCGGATTGGATGTGGAAGACTTGACACATATCATCAATTACGGTTTGCCGGATGATATCGAATCTTACACGCACCGGAGCGGACGGACGGGAAGGGCCGGAAAGACAGGCACTTCCATTGCTATTATTAACCTGAAGGAAAAGCATAAAATCCGGGAGATTGAAAAAAATATCAACAAGAAATTTGAACAGGGAGTGATTCCTTCGGGAAAACAAATTTGCGAGAGACAACTTTTCAGTTTTATCGACAAATTGGAAAAAGTAGAAGTCAACGATGACGAAATAAAAGATTTCCTGCCGTCTATCTATCGCAAATTGGATTGGTTGGACAAGGAAGATATTATCAAACGGCTTATCTCCCACGAGTTTAACCTGTTGATTGATTATTACCAGGATGCCGGCGATATCGAAGCGCCCCAGGAAGGCGGCGCAGGCAAACGCGAACGATGGGAAAGGGATAAACGCCCGGCGGGAAAAGGAACAGGAACGGGACGTTCTTCGGAAAAAGGCTATGCCCGCTTGTTTATCAACCTGGGCCGCATGGACGGATTAGCCCCGCAAAATGTAATTGGTTTATTGAACGATAATGTTTCCGGCCGCAAAGTCGATATCGGACGAATCGATTTGATGAAAAACTTTTCTTTCTTTGAAGTAAGGGAAGCGGATAAAGACCGGGTAATTCAAGGTCTGGACGGTATCAAAGCGATGGGCCGCCGCGTAGCAGTGGAACAGGCGCAGGAATCGCCTTCGGATGACCGGAAGAAAAAAATTGAAAAGAAAAATTACAAGGAAGGCCCGAAAGAATACCGGAAAGACAATTACAAGGATAAATACAAAGGCAGTTACAAGTCAAAAGATAAAAAGAAAGGAAAAGACCGTTAAATAATATGCTAAAATACAATCGTATCTTACTCAAACTCAGTGGCGAATCGCTGATGGGTGAAAAGCAGTCCGGAATAGACGAAAGCCGTTTGGCCGATTACGCCCGGCAAATCAAGGAAATCGCCGGAATGGGCATTCAAGTGGCCATCGTAATCGGAGGAGGCAATATCTTCCGCGGATTGAGCGGCGCCGCCAAAGGTTTCGACCGCGTGAAAGGGGACCAAATGGGCATGTTGGCCACCGTTATCAACAGTCTGGCTTTGAGTTCCGCTTTGGAAAAAGAAGGAATCAAAGGACAGGTTTTTACGGCTACGCGAATGGAACCCATCGGACGCCTTTATGCGAAACAAGACGCCGTGGAAGCTTTGCAACGAGGCGAAATTGTGATTGTTTCCGGAGGTACCGGCAATCCGTTTTTTACCACCGATACCGCTTCCGCCTTGCGTGCAGTCGAATTGGATACCGATGTCATGTTGAAAGGAACGCGCGGGACGGCATTTATTCCGCTGATCCCGAAAAAGATCCGGCCGCAACGAAGTTTGATCAAATTACGTACGACGAGATTTACAATAAGGGATTGAAAATTATGGATTTGACGGCTACCACTTTGGCCAAGGACAATGGCCTTCCCATTATCGTCTTCGATATGGATACGGTGGGAAACCTGAAAAAAGTCTTGTCGGGAGAAAATATCGGAACTTTAGTTCACAATTAATTGTTTCGTTAATTGAAAAATCAATATATTTGCAGATAATATGCCAATTAACACATTAATAGTATGAGTGTCGTAAAAAGTGTAGTAGAGCATGCAGAAGAGAAAATGCTTCATGCATTAACGTACCTGGAAGATGCGTTATCCCGCATTCGCGCCGGTAAAGCCAATGTTCATATTTTGGACGGGGTAAAAGTGGAATATTACGGAAATCTCGTTCCGCTGTCTAATGTGGCTACGATTTCAACTCCGGATGCCAAGACAATCACCGTTCTTGCCTGGGAAAAATCGATGATCAAGCCGATTGAAAAAGCCATACAGGATTCGGATGTAGGTATTACCCCCGAAAACAATGGCGAAATCATCCGCTTGGGAATTCCGCCATTGACGGAAGAACGCCGTAAACAATTGGTGAAAGCCTCCCGGGCTGAAGCCGAAAATGCAAAGATCGGCGTCCGCAATGCTCGCCGCGATGCCAATGACGGTATCCGGAAAGCAGTGAAAGAAGGCGTTTCCGAAGACGAAGGGAAAGAAACGGAAGTAGCCGTACAAAAACTTCACGATGTCTATTTGAAAAAAATCGAAGAAGTGCTGGCTGCCAAAGAAAAAGAAATAATGACCGTGTAAACTAAAAACTAAGAACTAAAAACTAAAAGTTGCGCGAAGCGCGGTAACAGGCGTCAGCTAACTTTTAGTTTTTAGTTCTTAGTTTTTAGTTCCTAAGTTTTATGAGGGGGTTGGTTGTAAAAAATACGGGGAGCAGTTATCTGGTGAAAACCGGTGACGGGCAATTGGTTGAGACGAAGCTCAAAGGTAATTTTCGTTTAAAGGATATACAAAGCACCAATCCTGTTGCCGTCGGCGACCACGTATTAGTGGAAGAAAATACGGAAGGAACGGCTTTCATTTATGAAATAGAAGACCGGAAAAACTATATTGTTCGCCGGTCTTCCAACCTTTCCAAGCAATCCCATATCATTGCGGCCAATATCGACCAGGCTTTTTTGATTGTGACCGTCAATTATCCCATTACCACGCCTACCTTTATCGACCGTTTCCTGGCCACAACAGAGGCTTACCGGATTCCGGTTTCTTTGTTTTTCAATAAAACAGACCGCTACAACGAGGAGGACCGGGAATACATGGAAGCGTTAATCAATCTGTATGAAACGATTGGCTACCCCTGCTATAAACTATCCGTCAAGTACGATGAAGATTTGTCTTTTATAAATGACTTGTTAAAAGAGAAGATCACGCTGTTTTCGGGTCATTCGGGAGTAGGCAAGTCCACATTAATCAACCGGTTAGTTCCGGGAACCAAACAAAAAACGCAAGAAATATCCGATTATCACAACAAAGGAATGCACACCACCACTTTTTCGGAGATGATCGAACTGCCTGAAGGCGGTTATATCATTGATACGCCAGGCATTAAAGGATTTGGCGTTTTCGATATGGAAGGAGTGGAAATATCGCATTATTTCCCGGAGATATTCCGGTTTTCACACGATTGCCGGTTCAATAATTGCAGCCACCGGAAAGAACCCGGATGCGCTGTGCAAAAAGCGGTAGGAGAGCACTATATCAGTGAGTCCCGTTATCGCAGTTATCTAAATATGTTAGAAGATAAAAATGAAAACAAATACAGAGAAGCATTTTAAAATTTCGAAACAACTCATCATTCAGGAAGTCCAGGATTATTTTTTTATCCTTGTCGGTTTATGCTTGTATGCCTTCGGTTGGACCGGATTCCTTTTGCCGGCAGGTGTCACTTCCGGAGGAGTTACCGGTATTGCCGCATTGTTTTATTTTGCAACCGGCATTCCGATTGCCATCCCTTATTTTTGCATTAATGCCGTATTGTTACTGTTTGCAATAAAAATATTCGGATTCAAATTCAGCCTGAAAACCATTATCAATGTGGTGATCCTGACCTTTCTCCTGTCTTTTTTGCAATCCATTATCAAGGATCCGTTGGTAAGAGATCAACCGTTTATGGATTGTATTATCGGAGGTATCGTGTGTGGTGTCGGTATCGGCTTGGTTTTTAATTTCAAGGGAAGCATGGGCGGAACCGATATTGTGGCCCTTGTCATCAATAAACACCGCAACATATCCATTGGTAAAGCCTTGTTAATCTGCGATGTGATAATCATTTCGTCTTCTTTTCTTATTTTTCACAGCGTGGAGAAAATTGTTTACGGTTTAGTGGCCATGAGCGTTTCATCGTATGCAGTGGATATGGTTTTGAACGGCGCCCGGCAGTCGGTGCAATTCTTTATTTTTTCGGATAAATACGATGAAGTGGCCGATGCCATCATCCGGCAAGCTCACCGGGGCTGTACTATATTGGACGGTACCGGCTGGTATTCCCAAAAACCGGTAAAAATAGTAATCGTGATGGCCAAAAAGAACGAATCGGTGACGATCTTCCGCATCGTGAATAGCATCGACTCGCACGCATTCATCTCGCAAAGTTCGGTAATCGGCGTTTACGGAAAAGGATTTGATCCGATAAAAGTTTAGTTAGTAGAAGAAAATGGGGGAAGCCAAATGAAAATTGGAGATAAAGTACGATTGATTTTGAATAAACACCTGGGCATAATCCGCTCATTTTTAAGCGTTAGCAATACTATTTAAAGTTGCATGGTCTTTTTCATCATTGTACTATTTATCCAATACTTGTTTCTACATACCATTTACTAAGATAAAATATTTGAACCAAATAATAACCTGTTAGAAACAAAACAGCTATTAAAGCAATTATAAATAAAATAAGAGCAAAAAATCCCGTTTTATTTTCTGCATTTTTACGACACCATTTGGTGTGTTTACAAATAGTATGTTTTTGTATAAATACCAACACATTGCTACAAACAACAAACTCACCAGGGTATATTATCGGATTTCGTGGAGAGCGTTTTGTCTATAACAAACACAAACTTGGGTATGCTTGTATTTGACGGCACCTTGGCAAAAGAGGGTTCATTAGGATACCTGTATTTGTCATCATGATAACCCAACTCTTTTTTCATCATGCTGAGATAGTATATTTGCATGAATGCTGAAGAAAAAAGCAACAATAGCCAAAAGTAAGACAAAAATACTGCCGATTACTTTTATAATACGGTACTTAAAAAAACAACTTGCAGTTTTGATTGAAAGACATAGCAATACTGTCAAACCGCCACACAGTAATATCCAAAAAACGAAATTTACTAATAGATGTATCCAACCTTCTTTCATATAATTCTTTATGTTGTTTTAGTGATTATACTTGTTGAAGCAGAACTTGTTTCCATTTTTTCTTGTTCTTCTTTATACCATTTATCAATAGCACGTAAAGCCAATTCCTGTTGTTTTTTAGCAATATCATCCGTAATAATTTTATTATTATTCAATTCGGCATCCAATTTAATTTTATGTGCTTGAACAAACATTTCACCTCTCAATTTAGCAACTTCTTCGGCTTTTATCAATAGCTCATTGATTTCAGAGTTTATTCGCGATATGATTTCTTTTTGTTTTACCATTAATTCATATTCTGTTCGGTCGAGAATTTCATCGTAAGAACCTCGTTTAGTTATCAGTTTTGTTAAAATAGGGGCTAATTCTATTGTCAAAAACAAAAGCATAATCATTAAACTTGTCCACCACATAGTAGAATCAGTATCGGTTAAATCGCCTAAGGCTTCTATTTGCGTAATAAAGTTGTTTGTAAATGCTTTTTCGGAGGTTTTATTGGCTTCTTCTGTTTTCGTTTCTGATATGGCAATGGCATCTTTTAGTTTAGCTTCTGCTTCCGTTTTTTCTTGCTGTTTTTCTCTTATTTCCTTCTGTTTCTGTAATTTGTATTCTTTTCTTGCTTCGGAAATCTGGTTATTGATTTTATTAACGACTGCTTGTTGAGAGTTTATTTCTCTATTTAATACTCCAATTGCAGAATTTTCATTTTGGATTTTATCATTTGCCTCTTTAGTTAAATCGTATCTAACAATAGTTGTTCCATCAGAATCATACACAGGCCTTTTATAATTCTGATTATTTCTAATTGAAGTAATATTTTGCCTGTGTTGATTAATTTTTGGATTATTGATATTATTAATTCTTGTCAGAGTAGCATTTGCTTGGGCAAGGTCATTGTTTATCAAATCCTTTACATTTTGCGGGTCGGTTGCCAATTCGGTGTGAAGTTTGTTAAGCGTAGTATCCAAGTTCAATACTTGACCTTTTTTGTCCGGTATTCCATAAATATTGGTAAACTCAGTTGCATTGTTCTTTTTTGAAGCAATTTCGTTTTTTTGTATTTGCTCTGCAAGACGACTTTCAAAAATCTTAATTTCAATCGGTTTAGAAATTACAATGGCAATAATAATTGCTAAAATGATACGAGGAGAAGCTTGTAATAATTCTTTTCCGTATTTTTTCCACCAAATATCTTCTTCTGATTTTCTGAAAGTTGATACAATAAAACGGTCAAGATTGAAAATAATCAATCCCCACAAAATACCAAACAAGAATGCAGGTAACAAGGCACTTGTATCGGTAGTGTTTAAATCACCGTTACGAAAAACCGTGTATAAAGCATAACCACCCGACAAAGAAGCCAACACTCCCGTAAACAGAATGGTTGCACCAATGCCGGTATATTTATTCCACTCCGTAGGGCATTGTTTCAGCACGTCTTTATCAACACCCGCACAGATGCAAAGAAAACGCTGTATTTCACTCAATTTTCTTTTTCCGCTATACTCTGCTATTTCTTCTAACATACTCATATATTTTTGAAAAATTAAAAATCGACAATTTGGTTTTATATAATGGCTTTATTTTCGCTAAATTAATATCCAGTTTTGTAAATTGAGGTGGATTAAAATTAAAATCCGGCAGATTGATTGACACATCTATTTTGGGTGCAATAATATTTAGTGGCTTAACGCTGCTACTGAAATCCGGCATAGGAACAAGTAAACTTTCGATTATGGGGGTAGGGAAAACCGTAACCACAATATTTTTGGTTGCCGTGCTTAATTCCCCTACTGCTGTAAGTGTATATAATGTGTTTTTGTCGTGCAATAAATTCTTTTCGCCTTCTGCTGCTACCTTACCAACTCCGTGATTAATTTCTGTTTTCTTTGCATTTTCAACTTTCCACGAAAGCGTTACAGGTTGAGAACTGATGACAACTTCGGGCAAAACTTTGAAATATTTTATTTCGGGTTTCGGAAAAACTTCTATTGTAATTTCTTTTTCAATGGTTGTTTTGCTGTCTAATGCGGTGGCAATGAGTTTGAATGTTGTGGTTTCTTTTAATGTAATCTCTTTGTCGCCAATATTTTCGATTTCTTTTTTTGATTCATTATATAATAATACGGATTTCAAAGCATTTTCAACATTCCATTTTAAATTTAGAATATCACCTAATTCTATTTTTCTTTTGCAATCAAATTTTATTTTTGGCAAAGGAATAAACTCTACTTCAATTTCTTTTTCAACCGTTCCTATCTCATTTTCTGTGATTATTTTAACAGGATTTTTTTCTACCTTCAAATTGGTAATCCCTTCATTATCAACTTTACCAATTCCTAATATTTGTGTTCTTGTGCTGTTGTTTGCTTTCCATTTTATTTGAGTAGAGGCGCCTGTTAATAATTTTGTGCTTTCTAACTCGAATAATACTATGCTCGGTTTATCTAACAATACGACTAAATCTTCTTGATATTCAGCAAATTTGTTATTGAGCAGAAAAACAATTTTTTCGTTATTTTTGCAATTCTCGAATAATATTGAGCCGTTTGTATCAACATCAAATTTCTTCTTTTTTTTGACAATCGTAACACTTTCGGCATTATCAGTTTCCCAAAAAACTTTGATAGTGCCAAAAACATCAGATAATTCGTATGTGCAAGATTTAAGGACGGGTCTTTTGCCATCGCAAATCTCGCACGAAATATCTTCGTCTCTGTTTTTATGCTCGCAATTTTTACAACGCCACATTTATCAACTTTTTTTGAGATTACTCGAAATCCTAATGCTTGGATTACTTGTAGCCGTTTTTGGCGTTTCTTCGATTGCTGCCTTTTTATCACTTTCCCCTTTCAAATTACCTGAAATTCTTATTGTACCCGTTGTTACAGGCTTTGGTTCATCCGGTTTGACAATTGGTTTTTCATCCTCTTTTTTTGTAATATCTAAAATATCAGGCGATTTTAGCGTTTGAAATACTTGACTGATAGTCGGGCGTTTTTCTCTGTCGTTTTGCATCATTGCATTTAGCAAGTCGCAAATTTTTATTGACAAACTTGTAACTTTGACAGTATTTCCATCTGCAACAGATTGTGCTACAGAACTGTATGTTTCATTTACAGAGGGTTTTGCACCGCTGAAATATTCTGTAAAAATAACACCGAGTGTAAAAATATCCGATTTTGTTGTTAAGTCCTTTTTATTACTTTTTCCTGTATTTTTAATGTAATCCAATAATTCAGGAGAATAATAATCAGGAGTTCCGACAATTTCTGTACAATCGGGTGGATTTTCAGAAAAATAACTGTCGTCAAAATCAATCAATTTTGTAGTGTATCCTCCTGTTGCAGTTTTTTTAATAATGATATTGTCCGGTTTCAAGTCGCCGTGAACAATACCTAAATCGTGCAGGATTTTTAAACTGTGCGTAACTGTTTTAAGCAATATCAAAATTTTATCTTTTGAAAATTTTGATACATCTTTGGGCTTCAATGAAGCAATATCAATTTTTTCATTGATTTTATAATAACAAGTGCCACATCGAAAAAAATCTATTGCATACACCAAATTACCACCGATTGCACATTTGGTTGCAATTTTATCATTCAGTTGCTTTTGGTGTTGCTCAAAACGCTCACATTTTTTTCTTTTTTCGGCTTTGATTTTTGGGCTACCGGGCGCACCATCAACAGGATATTTATAATCAAGAAAAACCTTGATAAAATATTCTGTTCCACCTTTTTTAGCAAAAGATATTTCGCCTTTTCCACCTGCTGGAATTGAATTTTTTAAGATTTCATATCCGTTTATTGTTTCACCTGCTCGCATATTTCATTGGTATTAAAAAGTGAATAATTTGTTTTTTTGTATTTTGACCACAAATTCTCATATAGTTCGGTGCGTTCTGTTTCAAGTAGAACAAACTGTTCTGTTTGGTTTTGCTGTTTTTTTAAGTCAAGAATAGATTTTTCTTTATCATCAATATCTTTCATATAATCAAGATATAATGATTCGTTTCGAGTTCTGAATAATTCTTTGAAATTAACAAAATCAGTATTGCTATCAGTCAAACACAGTAACGAGATACTACAATCATCGCCCGAAATATCTTTTAGAATTTCACTGATTTTTTGTTCCCATTCACTCATAGAATTTGCATTTTGCATCGTTTGCAACAGCATATTTTCAAAGTGCATTGGCGTTGAAAAAAACTGAAAACAACCATCGGTAGCCGCAAAGAAAACAGCGGGTGTTTTTTCCTCTAATTCTTTGAAATTGATAGAAAAATCACTGTCTAGATTTACCATATTAGAAAGGGGAGAATCATTTTTAATGTTTTGGAAAGGGTCGTTTTCTACTTTCAAATCATCTTTTGTAAGTTGAACAAGTCCTTTTTCGGCAGATAAACAATAAACTCTCGAATCGCCGGCCCAAAGTGTTTTTATCTTTACTATTGCATTAGAAACAGAAATCAGAGCGACAGCCATAGTTGTAGGGAAAGTCCTTACCAAACTGCTTCTAATACTGCTTCTTTCGTATTGCTGTTTGTCTAATTTTTCTTTTAATTTTTCCACTATTTTTTCTTTCAGCGATTCAATATCACTTTGCACAAAAGAAAAATTATCCGTATCAAAGCGACTATTGAAAAATAGTTCTACCGCGTTTTTTACTTCGCGAGAGGCAATGTAAGCACCTGTACGAATTTCTTCGTTTTCTTCGTACCTGCTACTTCCGGAACCTCCCATTCCATCAAACACGCCGATAACCCACCTTTGTTTGTCGCTTGAAACGATAAACAAAGGTGGTGCATCTTCGGCTGATTTTTCTTTAGGAATGTCAATTATAAAATTGTTCTTAAAACTTGCTGCCTCTTTTGTTTTTTTCTTCTTTTCCATTTTTATGATTAGAATGATTTTTGCAATCAAAAGTACGCATACGATAGTTAGAAGAATACAAATTCTATTTGCTGCACATTCTTGTAATATCATATTCATTATTATATGCTATTAACAATAGTGCTTAAAATTGTTTTATAGTCAACATCTGCTAAACCTTCTCCTGCTTTTGACGGAACGTGAATAACACTTTCCCAATGAGTCGCAATATCTGTCCAAGCAGTTGCATCGGGGGTAAACAAAATCAATCTTTTTGCTGTGTTTGACACATAAGATTGTCCTTCCCACCAATCTGTCAATTCATTAAAATTGGCAGGCAAGCCATTCGGTTTGTAACTTGACGATTTTTCCAACGGGTGCGTTGAGGCATCAGACCAAACTACAACAATGTGTCGTTGACGGTCGCCATCCTTATCCCAATCGGATTTAATTGCAAGCGCAATGGCTTCCAATCCGTTTTCTGGCTCATCGCCGCCACCCGAAGGTCGCAATGCACTGACAAACGAACTAAATTTGCCTTCTTCCTCGGGAATTTTGACAAATTCAAGTTGTTCAAGTGCAGCACTGCCGTCTGCTTCAAAATCCCTAAATGCAATAACACGAATTCGCAAAGAATCCACATTTTTGTCTTTCTCTGCTAATGCTTTTTGTAAATCAGGATAAAATTTCAAAGCATTAGTTTTTACGGTTTCCAAAATACCGCCCATACTTCCTGTTACGTCAATGCAGAAAACTAAATCTACATTGTACTTTAACCCCTGTGTACTCATAATATAAAATTTATTTTTTGCCCCAATCCTCAAACGAGGCAGTTAATATTTTAAGTTTATCCGAAGCATGAGGATTAAAACTACTTTCGGCGTTTGCCTCTACGTTAATAAATTTATTATCTCTCTCGTATCGACTTTAGAAAAACCTTTTGCGACCATTTTTCCTCCCCCGACACTTTCTATGACTACATCAGCATAAAATAGTAAATACTCATCAAGCATTACACTCGCAATATTTGATTTGTCAAAAATCCATTTTGAAAATGGTCCCCTTTTAATAATTATTTTTGCTCCGTCAATGATTAATTTGTCGGGAAATAAAAGATTATCATTTCTGGAAATTCTTTTTGCTATAAATGTAATTGCCATTGTTTTTAATCAACATTTTATCCGTTGTGTATAATTAAGAAGGGTGTATCCCCTTCTTTCTTCCCATTTATCTGAAAACGATAACACGGATAGTAAAAAGAAAACACACCCTCGTCATTGGGGTGCATTCGCCTTTTGCGTTTCCCTGTGCACTTAAAAATTGGTCGTTTTCGTTTAGAGAAAATACTGACGAAGCATTATACCTTTTATAATTTTAATTCTACATACAAATTTGTTCTTTCATTTTGTTCCTCTTAAAAAAATAAAAAAGGTGCGACCTCTCGCTTATCTTGCTAAACTGAGGTACGACCAAGTAACCTGTGCACAACAAGAATAAGCCAAAGGAACACACCCCATTCCGGGATGTATTCACAGTGCCACTTCTCTGTACATTTACTTTTTTGGCCGTTTTCAGCTTAGAGAATTGACTGTAAATACGATTTTCTTATAAATTTAAATTTCTTGTGATAGAAGTTAAATTTCTGCAAATCTATACAATTTTTTATTGTTATCCAAATATCTGTTTTTTTTTCACGAAAAAAAAGATTTGGAGTTTGTTTATATTTCACAGATTTTCAATGACATATTTTCATTTGGCAATCGGTTAGAGGAATTAGTATATTTGTAACAAAATCCCATTTTACAAATTTATTTTCCAATATAATTTTGAATTTCAAAATTATATTGTATATTTGCATCAAATAAATCACGAATGAGAGTTATATCACGAACAAAATTAAAAGAGTTCTATGAAACAAAAGGATACGAAGATGCAAAAGTAGCTCTTGAACGCTGGTATCACATAACCGTACATG
>JAISKT010000169.1 GCA_031261295.1 Candidatus Symbiothrix sp.
TTAAGTTCCAGAATCAAGCATGTTGTGATGGAGCCATTATTGTAGGTGGAGCTTACAATTATAAAAGTAATTATACCCCTTCAGATGGAGATGGAGCTAAAGCCGGAGGCGCAGTCGCATCAAATACTTTTATGGCGTGGGCTCCTAAAATTGATATGGGAGCTAATGTAGGAACAATAGCAAAAGATTTAGATCCTTATTTTACTCCATCAGGACAAGACCTTTGCGTTTATAAGCTAAATTATAAATCAAGCGGATCTACTAATGGAAAATTAAATTGGAATATTGCTGTAAATAATTGTGCTAGCGGAAAATCTGCCGATGGCGATCCCGATGGTGGATGGTATTTACCAAATATGCGAGAATTTTTTGCTATATATTGGGCTCTTGGTAACAGCTCCACCAGTACTACTCCAGGAAAAAAAGTAAGTTTTTCTGGTTTAACAGCTCCCAATTCAGTGGAAACGACTGCAGAGGACCTCGTAGTAGGACGATGGTGGACGAGTTCTCAATCAACATCTTCGGGTAAGAACTATTATATAGTCGATACCTCCAATAATAACAACAGAGACCGCCGAGAATATACCGATCAAGGATTTTCTCGATGTGTGAAGAGATTATAATATAAATATTAACCCGCATTGCGGATCATCCGCAATGCGGGTTAATTGGTTTAAGGTACAATTTTGGCACCTTAAACCAAATGAAAACTTTATTGTTTTAATGATGTAAATGTAAAATATTAAATAATCATGGAAAAGAACATCATCTCTAAAGCAAACATCGTAGGGGAAGCCTACAAAGAAATCATCGATAAGCCTATCAGTAAACAAGATATCGAAAATTCTTCCGAGTTGGAAATCGAACAAGCCAACGAACTTATCAATCCCGATCCAAACAGCTTGGATAGCCGCGGTTAAAATTTGTCAAGTCGAGATATAAAAAAACATCTGGTTTTGTAATCTCTATATTGCAATTTTTACTATTTTTGCACCGTAATTCAGATTAATCACTTTTCATATCTTTGTTATGGATTTAATGCAAGAAATTATCGCGCGGGCGAAAGCCAACAAACAGCGAATCGTACTGCCCGAAGGTACGGAAGAACGAACTTTACACGCGGCCGACCGGCTCATTGCCGATGATGTGGCCCATATCATCTTATTGGGAAATCTTTCGGAAATAAAAGCCTTAGCTTCCCAATATCATTTGCAACACATTGAAAAGGCTACCATTATTGACCCGGTTAGTCACGACAAGAAAGCGGAATATGCTCAATTGCTGGCCGATTTGAGGAAAAGCAAGGGCATGACGCTCGAACAAGCCGCCAAATTGGTGGAAGACCCGTTGTATCTGGGTTGCCTGATGATTAAAAACGGGGATGCCGACGGCGAAATTGCCGGCGCGCAAAACACCACGGGAAATGTCTTGCGGCCAGCCTTGCAGATTATCAAAACGGCTCCGGGCATCAGTGTCGTTTCCGGCGCCTTCCTGATGTTTGTGCAAGACAAATCGTATGGCGAAGACGGCATTCTGGTCTTTGCCGATTGCGCGGTAATGCCCAACCCCAATGCTAAGGAATTGGCGGAAATTGCGGTTGCTACAGCGCGAACCACCCAAGCCATTGTGGGTGTTGAACCGCGGGTAGCAATGTTGAGTTTTTCTACCAAAGGAAGCGCCCAAAACGAATTGGCGGACAAGGTGATTGAAGCCACTCGATTGGCCAAAGAAATGGCTCCCGATTTATTGATTGACGGCGAAATGCAAGCGGATGCGGCTTTGGTTCCTTCGGTTGGAAACAGCAAAGCGCCCGGAAGTCCGGTAGCAGGCAAAGCCAATGTGTTGGTATTCCCCAATTTGGAATGTGGAAATATCTCCTATAAATTGGTGCAGCGATTGGGAAATGCGGAAGCCGTAGGCCCGATTTTGCAAGGAATGGCGGCTCCGGTCAACGATTTATCACGCGGATGTTCGATAGAAGATATCTATAAAATGGTGGCTATTTGCGCCAATCAGGCAATTCACCAAAAAAAATAATACTATGGCAGAAACACTTATTGAGCCTATCGAATCGTTTGGGCTTTCTTCAAAAAGTAAACAAAAATCCCTCTTCTCCCGGATTGGAGTGGTAGGAGCCGGCAGGGACGGGCGAAACATTATCCGCCTGACTTCCTCCGCCGGATTGGAAGTGATTTTCATCGAAGTCAATCAGGAACGCATTGATTTCGCTTTCGAGCGAATCAGCGAAGGCTTGGACAGCCGGATTGAAAACTGGGGATTGACTCCCGGTGAAAAACGGGCGATTATGGGACGCATTAGCGGTTCCACAGATTACCACGACTTGAAAGATTGCGATTTCGTTATCGAATGTGTCCGTTACGATAATCAGACGGGCGAACGGAATATCGAGTTGCGCAAAGAAGCTTTCAAAGAAATCGAAAAAGTGGTTTCCCCCGAAGCCATCATTGCAACGAATGCAACTACCGTTATTATCAGTGAGTTGGCTTCCGGATTGAAACACAAGGAACGTTGCGTGAGTCTGCACTTCCCGATTGCACATCTCGATGCCAAGATATTGGAAGTTGTGAAAAGTATTTACACCTCGGAAGAAGTATATAATAAGGTGCTTTTGTTTGCCAACCTCATTAAATATGAAACGATTGAAGTGCACGAAAGCAACGGATTGGTCAGCATGCGTATCCTGGCGGTAATGCTGAACGAGGCCTGCCAAATGGTGTTGGAAAATGTATCTTCCATGGAAAGCATCGACCGTCTGACGGAAGTCGTTTACGGTATGCGAAACGGTATTTTCAAAATGGCGGATACAATCGGTATCGAAAAAATCGTCCCGCTCATGGAAGACATGTTCAATGAATATGGTGATAAAAAGTACAAACCTTCTCCGCTGTTGTGGCGGCTTTACCGTACCCAACAATTGGGACAGCGCAATGGCAAAGGTTTTTATATCTATGAGAATAATAAACTTGTCGGCCTTAATCCGTTTTTTGTATGAAAATATTAGTATTGAATTGTGGCAGCTCGTCCATCAAATATAAATTGTTGGACATGGAAACAAAAACCACTTTAGCCCAAGGTGGTATTGAGAAAATAGGTTTAACCGGTTCTTTTTTGAAATTGACCCTCCCCAATGAGAACAAAGTCATTTTGGAAGGTGAAATTTTGGAGCATCAGACCGGTATCGAATATATATTGGGTGTGATCACCAGTGAAAAATACGGATGTATCCGGTCATTATCCGAAATAGATGCGGTAGGGCACCGGGTAGTACATGGTGGCGAAAAATTCAATTCCAGCGTGGTGATTACCGATGAAGTCATTGCGAAAATGAACGAATGTATCGAGTTGGCGCCTTTGCACAACCCGCCCAATTTGAAAGGGATAATGGCTATCAAGCATTTGTTGCCGACCGTTCCGCAAGTCGGGGTTTTCGATACGGCTTTTCATCAAACGATGCCGGATTATGCCTATATGTATGGATTGCCGTATTCCCTTTATGAAAAATACGCTATTCGCCGTTACGGATTTCACGGAACGAGCCACCGGTATGTATCGCGGAGAGCCTGCGAATTTCTTCAGGTTCCATACGAAGCGCAACGCATTATTACTTGCCACATCGGAAACGGCGCTTCCATTGCCGCCATCCAAGATGGTGTTTCCGTGGATACGTCCATGGGAATGACGCCGGTAGAAGGGCTGTTGATGGGCACTCGCAGCGGAGATGTGGATGCCGGGGTGTTGACTTACATCATGGAAAAAGAAAATGTCGGCGCCCAAGCCATTTCCACCATTGTCAACAAATACAGCGGTGTTTTGGGCGTTTCGGGTGTTTCCTCCGACATGCGCGAAATTGAAGCGGCTGTGAATGACGGACACGAACGGGCCACGTTAGCATTAAAGATGGATATTTACCGGATAAAAAAATACGTGGGATCTTATGCAGCCGCTTTGGGCGGTTTGGATGTGTTGGTATTCACCGGAGGCGTAGGCGAAAATCAAACGGGGCTTCGGAAAGATGTTTGCGAGGGATTGGAATTTATGGGCATCCAAATAGACGATGCGGCCAATAAAGTGCGGGGCAAAGAAGCCGTCATCAGCACACCCGGTTCCAAGGTGAAAGTAGTAGTTATTCCTACGGATGAAGAGTACATGATTGCTCAAGATACACTTAATCTGTTGCATTAATAATCTTTAATAGAAAGCGGAAATTGCTTAACACTATTTACGGGAAAAAGGCTTGACAAACGATAGCGGATATTCTATATTTGTAATGTGGTTTTTTCATAATAGTATTAAATTTAGGGTTTACAAAGAGATTTAGGGGGTTCGGCCGGATTCCCTTTTTCTTTTATAGATTGGGGAGGGCGCAAAACGCCAATTCGGATTTGAGAGATTCTAATTCTTCATCCCACAGATTATTTTCTTTTAAATAGGTTTCTATATTTTTGAAATTATTGTCTTCTAATATAACTGTTGAAACTAAGGCGGCGTATTCTTCTTTTCGATTGCCTCGTTGCATTAAATTTTCCAAATTTTCTAATAAAAGTCTTTCCGGTTGAAAAAATAAGTCACAATTTTTATATAAAAAATGAAGTTGATATTTCACTTCATTACCTATATCGGCTCTTTTATCGACAAATTGCTCATTATTATTTAATTTCAACACTTCAATGGTTTTTTTACCAATACCTTTATCGTCCTTTCCATAATAGCGATAGGCTTTGAGATAAAGATAATCTTTGGGATTGTCTTGAAACGGATTGACAATCGATTCTTTTTTAGAGTCATGATCCCCTTTGGAAGCATTACACGTTTTACAGGAAGGATTTAAATTACTCCATTCCAGTACCAAATCCGCATACTGACTTTTAGGTAAAAAATGATCCACTTCCATATATTTAGATTCCTCACCTAATTTTATATCCGAATAACAACATTTTCCAAAAGATTTGTCGGCAATTGCTTTTTTCAACCATTCTGCTTTCCAAACAATTTCACCGGTGTCTTTAAACTTTTGAGTTAATTGCTCTTGTAGTTCTTTGGTCAATTTTTTGGGTTTTTGGGGTAAATTGTACTTAATCATTGGAAGGAATAATTTGTGAGATTTGAATTTCCATTAATTTTCTCTTAGAACTTGTTGGATGCAGTATTTTCGATAGCTCCTCATAAGCTTCTTTTGCTGTTTTATAATCATCGTCATCCAAGGCTTTGTCAAATTTGTCAGATAAATTTTGATAATAATCCGTATTTATATCATCACCCAAATCCATTATCTCCCGTAGGATTTCCTCAATTCTCCACCCGACAAATGATTGATTGCCAAGATGTGTGGAAATCGTATGATCGCCTTCCCGCCGAAGCGTGTAAAGGTTTACATTTTCCATTGATTGCAAAATAAAAGGGCTGTGAGTGGTAACAATAAACTGTGTTTGCGGGAATAAATCGGAAAGATACTTGATAATTTTACGTTGCCAAGTAGGATGTAAATGCAAATCAATTTCATCAACCAACAATACGGCAGGTTCTTTTAGGGGATTTTCGCTATCAGGATATCTATCAAATAGTTTTTTAGCAAAATCCATTAACCACGAAAGCATAGATTGATAGCCATATCCCAATTCGGATAATATATACCAACCGTCTTTGGTTTGATATTTGATGTAATTGTTTAATTTTTCATCAGATACAAATTGAATATTGCTTATTTCAGGAAAAATATCACTTTTTAAAATCTCTATCAGCAAATCTTTTTTGTCAGCAGCGTTTTTCCGAATGTCTTTTCCGGCATCCTTATTATTTGCTGCAGAGTTCAATTGCCAAAGCCAATCTTCAAAATTAATTAAATTAGAATTTAAAAATAAATTATCTGTATGTGTGTAATTTTTGTTATCATTTATCCCTTTAGTGTCAATAGTTCTTATTACTCCATAGGCCTGACATAAAGAATTATTACCAAATAATTGCCATGAATATGTTTGAACGTTAGAGAAATTTTCAGGTAGAATTGGTTTTAAATTGAGCATGGTATTTTCATATTTTAGGAATAATCCGCTGCCAGAATTATCCAACCCATATTCAATTTTATCTAAAGGAAAAGAATGAAAAATTAAATTAAATGTTGAATTAAAAGATGCTATAGCTTTTAATATACTTGTTTTCCCGGCATTATTATTTCCAAGAAAAACATTCCACTGACACCATTTATCTTTTTTATCTACAAAAAAGAATTTATGTTTGCCTTGGAAACATTTATAGTTTTCTATTACTATTTCTTTTATATATACAGGTGTATTAGACATGCGATTTTACATTTAATGTTTCAAAGATACGGATTTTCAATGAATAATTCTTATTCTTCAAAAAGTTTTTTAAGGTCTATTTTTAATCCTTCAAAAATAGCGACAGGCGCTTTTCCTTTTTTGTAAAGCGTTCCTCCGTCAAATTTTCCGTCTTCTTGCAAAAGAAATACGGTCAGTGTTTTTTTAGGCGGATTGATTGTCCAATACTCTCTGACACCGGCAGATTCGTATAAGCGGAATTTTTCGTTTAAATCCCGGGAGCGTGTGGAGGGTGATTGCACTTCTACAATTAAATCCGGAGCGCCTATGCATCCTTTTTCATCCAATTTGCTTGGATCACAAACAACGCAAATATCCGGCTCTACCACCGTATCAATCTCATTATCAGCCGTTTTGCCATTTTTGGGTAAGCGGACATCAAAGGGGGCATGAAAAACTTCACATTTTCCTTTTTTCCTTTTGATAAACCAACAGACAAGCACAGCCAAATTGAGCGAAATTTTCGCATGAAGGCGTGAGGGTGCACTAAACATAGTATATACCACACCATCAATCAATTCCCGTCGTTTATAATCCGCCCATGTCAAATAGTCGGCATAAGTATAATGACGGGAAGGAGTAATATACACAACCTCCGATTCTTCAACGCGCGGTATTCGTACATACCCTTTCGGATCTTCAACGGTTTCTCCGCTTTCGTCAAGATAATTTTCTTCTTCTGTCTTCATAGTTTTTATTATTTAGATAACTGTGTAAACCTGTTAGGTATTGAAGACCTAACAGGTTTAATGAGACTTACTTCTGCAGTAATTCTTCCTGCTCGATTTGCAAGGTCTTTGTCGGTTGGTCGCATACTTCGGTGGGCCCGAAATACTGGATAGGCCCCGGATACACATAATCGGTATTCACGGCCCAGGCATCGCGTTGGCCGGCAAATACTTTGAAAGGGCCGCCATTCAATTTGACCAAGGCTTTTTGAATCACCGGTTTCAATTCACCGTGACGGCGTTCCATGTTCATCATCATCGTGATAGGCACTCCTCCGGCAATCCATTCCGAAGCGGGAGCTGTTGTATTACGGACGGATGACATATAACCTGTTTTTCCGGAACTAATCAGTCCGGCTGCCGTATAACCTAATGAGTAACAATAGTCTGCATCGTAGTTGGAAGGCGCTGCACATCGGCCTTCGTATCCGAAGAAGTGAACCTGGGTGGCAAATTTGCCGACATATTTTCCTTCCTTAGCCATTTCGGCCAAACGCTTACCGACCATTTCAGCCAATAATTTTTCCGTTTCAATCAAAGAAACCTGTACATTGCCATGCGGGTCGCGGTCCAATGTCAATTGGCGGGCTACAGTTTCCGGCAGGCTGGCATAGATTTTGGAGTTTTCAGCGCTCAGTTTATCAATGATATGCGCCCGTTGGTGGGAACGTTTGATGCGTTTGAATTCGTCTTCGTTTTGAGCCAGATAATCGTTCAGTTCGTTAATCAGTTTTTTCATGGCCGGGATAAATTCAATCAGACCTTCGGGAATCAATACCGTACCGAAATTGTTTCCGTTGGCCGCCCTTTGGGCTACTACATCCGCAACGTATTGTATCACATCGTCCAACGATTTGTTTTGGGCTTCCACTTCTTCCGAAATAATACAAATATTGGGTTGCACCTGCAGTGCGCATTCCAAAGCAATGTGGGAAGCCGAACGCCCCATCAATTTGATAAAATGCCAGTATTTACGGGCTGAATTACAGTCGCGTTGGATATTGCCGATCACTTCCGAATAGACTTTACAAGCCGTATCGAAACCGAAAGACGTTTCAATCATTTCGTTTTTCAAGTCGCCGTCAATGGTTTTCGGGCAACCGATTACCTGAACGCCGGCGCCGGTTTGCGCATAATATTCGGCTAATACACAGGCATTGGTATTGGAATCATCGCCGCCGATAATAACCAAAGCGGAAATCTTCAGTTGTTTCAAAATTGCGAGTCCTTTGTCAAACTGTTCTTTGGTTTCCAATTTGGTACGGCCCGAACCGATTATATCAAAACCGCCGGTATTGCGGTATTCGTCGATAATATCCGAGGTCAGTTCCATGTATTTGTGATCAATCAGACCGCCGGGGCCTAAAATAAATCCATACAAACGGCTTTCCGGATGCAGAGCCTTGATGCCGTCGAAGATACCGGCAATCACGTTGTGTCCGCCCGGAGCCTGTCCGCCGGACAGGATAACTCCTACATTGATAGGGGCATACTGTTTCTTTTCGGTTCCTTCTACAAATTTAACAATCGGCATCCCATACGTATTGGGAAACAACTTTTTAATGGCTTCGGGATCGGAAACCGATTGCGTGGGTTCGCCTTCCTGTATTTTTACAATCCCTTTTAATGTTTTCGGAACTTTCGGCACATAAACGGCACGAGCGATTTGCAAAGCACTTTTTGTCATATTTTTTTAGTTTTACGGATTCTTAAGGCCGGCAAATTTCGTCATTTTTCTCCGTATATGAAATAGTTATATTGAAAAATTTGATTATGAACTTCATAATTTCTTTTCAATCATAATCGTAATCGGGCACTAAGATATTAATATGAAGTATATCTTCTATTTTCGCTAACGTTTCTAAAGAAAGATTTTCGCGGCCTTTCAAAATCTTACTTATATATTGTTGTGATACATTCATTTGGGAAGCAAGCGCTTTCTGTGTCATATCTAAATCTTCCATTTTATCCAACATCAACATTGCAATAAATTGAGAATGCCGTAACCAAGACTTGTTTTCACGTCTAAAATCAGCGTCATTACGCCAACGAGATTTATTGGGTGATTCATGCTGTCTCAATTTGTTTATTACATTTTCCATATTACCTCCTTCAATTTACAATTCTTTCAAATAATCAACAAAACCATCATTGTCAACAATCCCATTTTCAATGAGAAAACGGCGTGTCCGTTCTATTTTAACAAGTTCAATCGCGGTATGTTCACGTTCCTGCATGGTTGCTGTCAATTTAATAGCGCCTCCTGTGATAATAAAAATCCCTGCATTCAGTTTAATTGCATAAATACGCAACCATGAAGCATGTTGTTTTCGATTTTCAATTTTAGCTTTATCTTTTTCAAGATAAGTTTGTTTATTATAATTACTCAATGGACGAAAAATGCTATCTAAATTCACATCCGGTGAAATATCCATAATAATTGCTTCTAATCGGTCGCTATCTTCAATAGTGTCAGTAATAGCCCGTTATGTCATCAAATGTCATTTTTCTTTTTTTTACAAAAATACGAACAAAAATTCAAAAATACAACTCATAGGTTGTATTTATTTGTTTATCCCGAACTCTTGATGCAAGACAGGAATCGCTATATCCTTGAATCCTTTTTTCAGCAATCGTTTTTGAAATTCGACTTGTACTTCCGGTTCGCCGTGCACGATGAACAAACGTTTCACTTCCGCCTGATCCTGACAGGAAAGATATTGGCACAAGTCATTGTAATCGGCGTGCGCACTCATGGAATCAATCGTCCGGATATCCGCTTTTACATTAAAATGCAGTCCGTAAATTTTTACCGTTTCGGGACGCAGTTTCAACCGGGCGCCCAACGATTGCGGTTCGCAATAGCCGATAATCAGGATGGTATTGCGCCAATTTTCGATGCCATTGGCAATGTGATGTTTGACACGACCGGCTTCGGCCATTCCGGAAGCGGAAATAATCACCATCGGCGAATAATCGGTGTTCAATGCCTGCGAATCCCGTTTGTCCGTAATGTATTTCAATCCCTTGAAATCGAACGGATCGCTGTCTATCTTGAACAGTTTTTGCAAGGAACGGTTGAAACATTCGGGATGTTGTTTCACAATTTCCGTTACTTTGGTGGACATCGGACTGTCCAAATAATATTTTAACGGCGGTAATTTGCCGGCTAATTCCAAATCATTCAAGGCAAACAGTAATTCCTGGGTACGGCCTACGCTAAAAGCCGGAATAATCAGTTTTCCCTTTTTTTCGATGCAAGTTTCCTTGATCTGCAGGTATAAATCATCCATATACGATTCGATCGGCCCATGCACCCTGTCGCCGTAAGTAGATTCGATGATGATATAATCGGCCTGTGGAAATACTTCCGGCGAATGTAAAATCGGATCGCCATACCGGCCTACATCACCGCTGAAAGCAATGGTCGTCTGTTTCCCGTCTTCCGTCAAGGTCACAAAAACCGTAGCGCTTCCGATGATATGTCCGCCATCGAAAAATTCCAGTTGAATATCCTTGTCCACTTGTATGGGTTGGTAGTAATGCACCGGCACAAAATGCGTATTCACTTTGGCGGCATCCTCCACCGTATATAAAGGCTCCAGTAAAGGCCGTCCCTCTTCCCGCCTTCGCTTATTCAAAAAAGTCGTATCCTGTTGCTGGATAAAAGCCGAATCCTGCAATAATACTTTCGTGACATCAATGGTAGCAGGTGTGGCGTAGATTTTCCCTTTGAAACCTTCTTTGACCAACCGGGGCAATAGTCCGCAATGATCCACATGGGCATGGGACAGGAAAACGCAAGTCACTTCTTCGGGATTGAAGCCGAAATGACGATTCAGGGTATCGGTTTCCTTACCCATTCCTTGAAACATACCGCAATCCAACAGGATTTTTTTACCGTTCTTCAAGGAAATTAAATGCTTGCTTCCGGTTACGGTCCGGGCGGCACCATGAAAAGCTATTTTCATATTGAAATTATTTATTTAAGCGAAAATACAAAAGTACAAAAAGTATTGCAAAAAATGGATTTAAGTACTATTTAACTTAGATTGTTTGCATACAGAAACACCAAAGTCTCAAACGAATAATCACTCGTTTGAGACAATGAATAGTTTTCTGATATTGATGGTGGAGTAAACACCCTCACCTTCTTTTAATCTATGACTCTACGGAAATCTCAACCCATGAATAACATAGGCATAGCATACCAGGTACTCTTGTATTTAAGAGTTCCTGAGTTTAGAATTTATACAGACATTATGGATGCCAGCACTTAACAGTAAACCAATGATTCGCGAGCGACGAGTCTTTCCATATCACGGCGTCTTCGCTCTTTCTAATTTTAATGTAATTAGACGCTCGTGCTGGGCGCAAATCACCTGTCATCTCGAACCAAAAGCGCTCCTCATCACCGACGTACCGTGACGCTTGGGTAGGCTTGTAGAAGTCGCCTGAGTAGCGCATATACGGGATGGAATTAGCCATCAGGCTACTCAAGTAAGGTGATGATGACAGAACCTGAACGAGTTGAACCGCAGCAGTCGAATCGGCGAGGACCCACCCGTCTGTACAAGCTGTAAGAGCATTCGCATAACTATAAAAATTAGAACCATTAATAATCGTATCGGCAATTCCCGCTTTGCTTTCTGACGTCATCCAAGTGCCGGCGCCATTCGGAAAGGTATAAGTATTATAGGAACGACCATCCATTGTTGTCGTACCACTACCGTCCGCAAACACATTCACCGAAACAGAGTCAAAATTTCCACTACCATCGGTAGTAGCGACAGTTACTGTAGTGCTACCGACAGCCATAGGCGTAATTAATCCGCTTTCACTAACAGTGGCGGTAGTTGTCGTACTACTCGTCCATGTAAGAGCTGAATTTGTAGCATTGACAGGTGTTGTAGTCGCTGTGAGTTGTACGGTAGTGCCAATAGGAATATACACTACTCCTTGAGGAGAAAGTGTTACAGACGTTACCGGAACATTAGATACTAAAGAACTCCATTTGCCGGCATTCCACACATAGATACCTGCACCCTGTCCATTGGTCATACTTGCATTGGTGTTGTAAACCATTGTTCCATTCAACGGATTGGCTCCGTTCAACTGAGTGGTAGTAGAAACCAAACTTACGCGCGGAAGCGCCAATCCCAATTTACCGACTGTAGTGGTGTCGGTGGCATTCAAGTCCAGGATAGCAGATGTGTTCGGGTCATCTATACCACCGATCCGCACTTGTGCATTTACACTTGCTGCACTCATAACCATGAACATCAGCACTAAAAAAAGATTTTTTTTCATTTTCATTGAATTTATAAATTTGTTAATAGTTCATTACAATAAAGGGCAAGGCAACCGGTAAATTTAAATTAATTATATAGACATGAAGAAAAATGATTGGTTGCCTGTACCCCAAGGGAGGTGGACGCGTTCAACAGATAAAAATGAGAGTGAAAAACCATTGAACCACTACGCCCGCCAATATTGTTATCTACGGGAAGTGATCTGAATAGTAGTATATACAGGAACTCTTTATCATACAATACAAGTGATATTGCCTCCAAGTCCCTGAGAAGCGGTTATTTAAAATAAAAAAACGTGGGACTTAACTTTATTTGTTCTTGAGGTTCTTCACTACCCGATATAGCAAATAAGTTAAACCCACGATTATACGTGAGCATTTACTAACTTACCCTTGCTATATCTGAAATTGTGAAGATTTCAAGAACAAGAATAAAAGCTGTAACGCTTTTTTTAATGAATTATGTCTTTATAAACTGTTTTCTATTTTGTTATAAAAGCTTTTTACGTTTATTTAATTGGCAAAGGTTATATCTTTTTTCATATAAACCAAGGAATTAGCAAAAAATAACTTTTTTGACAGTGCCCGTACCTACTCAGGTACTGTAAATACTAATTTAGCACATTTAATCGCGGAGCGATTGCATTATTGTAGCACAGAATAATCCCCCTACCACCGTCAACCGCGGAGCGGTTGCATAATAACATAATCAAATGAAAATCAATACCGTAATGAAACCGCTCCGCGGTTTTGGGTAGATGGGAATGACATTTTTTCTACAATAATGTAATCGCTCCGCGATTGGCGCCTTTCCGGTAAATTAGTGAGGCTGTCTAAAAAATCCTTCGGGACGTCATTTCGAGCGAAGCGAGAAATCTAACATGCTTCGTAGGCCCTACGGTTGAGCCTTAGATTTCTCGCTTCGCTCGAAATGACGTCCCAAGTGACTTTTGAGACAGCCCCACAATACATATTTATTTTTAAAATGGAAACAACAACGGCAATACGATGACCATGACCACAGCGTACATCACCTGCAACGGCAAGCCGATTTTCAGGTAATCCGTAAATTTGTATCGTCCGGCCGACATCACCAAAGCGTTGGGCGGCGTGGAGAACGGACTGGCAAAACACATGCTGGCTCCTACGGCTACGGCAAACAAAAACGGCAATGGACTAACGTTCAATGAGAGTGCGGCTTGCAAAGCGATAGGCGCAAAAAGAACGGCTACGGCAGTATTGCTCAAAAACAGGGTGAGTACCGACGTTGCCAGATAAACGCCTCCCAATACGGCAATCGGGCCGAATGGCCCCAACGAAGAAACTAAGTTTCCCGAAATCAAAGTGGAGGCGCCCGTTTTTTCCATGGCGATAGACAGCGGAATCATGCCGGCAAAGAGGATAATGCTTTCCCAATTGATGGTTTTATAGGCGGATTCAACGTTGCGCAAACAGCCGGTCAGTATCATGACAACGGCGGCAATCAACACCGCAGTTACGGGAGGAAGCCAACCGCCCACCATCACGATGACCATCGCCACCATGATGGCTCCGGCAATAGGCGCTTTGGGAGTCAACGGCACTTTTTCCATTTCTTTCAACGGTTCGCCGACGACCACCCATTCCGAATTGTCTTCCTGATCCAATTTATAAATGTCCGGCCATGTTCCCTGAATCAAAAGGACATCCCCGGCTTTCATCCGTTCGTCTTTCACATTTTGAAGGATATAATCGTCCTGGCGCCGGATTCCCAAAATATTCAGGTTGTATAAGTTGCGAAATCCCGAATCTTTTACCTTTTTGTTAATCATTTTCGCATTGGACATCAAAACCAATTCGGCAATCCCGATGGCGCCGAAATCCATTCCGCCTTCGGAAAGATTGGTGTCCGCCAGGAAAAGATTATTTTCTCCGGCAAAACGATTGATATTGTCAAAATTGCCCAATACGTACAATAAATCCTGCCCGTGAATGGTACTGTCAGGCCCCGGCATTTTTGTATCGACCGTTTTCAGGAAACGCTTCTGTTCATCCCGCTTGATGGTGGCAATGGTCACATGGTAGCGATCCGTAATATCCAATTCTTTCAACGTCTTGTTTATCAATTCCGATCCTGGTTCCACAATCAGGCGATACAGGTTCTGGGAAATCCGGTATTTCTTGGAAAGTTCGCTCAACTTTTCTTCACCGGAAATCTTGGCTTTGCCTTCCTTGTTTTTCTTGGAAACCAATAATTTGCTCAAAGGCCACAAGGCCAAAATACCTAACGTCAAAGTAATCAGACCGACCGGCAAAAAGGAAAAGAAAGACAGGCCTTCCAATCCGGCATCTTCCAAAGTACCGGAAATAATCAGGTTGGGAGGCGTACCGATCAGCGTCATCATCCCGCCCATGCTGCTTGCAAAAGCCAAAGGCATCAACAGTCTTTTGGTATCGGTCTTGGCGGCAGCCGCCAGACTAATCACAATCGGCAACATCAAAGCCACCGTTCCCGTATTGCTGACAAACGATCCGATCAATGCCGTAACCAACATCACCAGAACGAATAGTTTCATTTCACTGGCTCCGGCCATTTTCAGCATTTTGGTACTGATCATTTTAGCCAAACCGGTTTGGAAAATCCCGCCGCCGACCACAAACAAAGCGGCCATCATAATTACAATATGATTGGAAAATCCGGAGAGGGCTTCTTCGACCGTAAGTACTTTGGTAAACATCAAAGCCAATAACGCACAGAGCGCTACAATATCGGAACGGACTTTTCCCCACACGAAAAATGCAGCGGAAAGGACTAATACGCCAAGAGTGATATACATATTCATATTATTTTAAACTGAAATTTTGCGAATTTGTTTTATTTGGCGGAAAAATCTTTTTGAGATATTATCTTAGTTGAATTATTGTTAAACATAAGTAACTATTCAGGTACTGTAAATACTAATTTAGCGCATCTAATCGCTCCGCGATTGGCACCTCTCCGCTAAATTAGTATTTACAGTACCTGAATAGTAACAAACATAAACCACAATGCAAAAATAAAGTAATTTTTTTTGTATTTTTGGGAAATCAATTTCAATTTCTCGGCTAAATATTAAATTGAGGCGCTAAACACTAATTTAGTGGAGTGTTTAAGAGGCTGTCTCAAAAACAGTGTGTAACGCGGGAAGACCGTAAGGTCTTCTATTTGGATAACCCCGGTGCAAGCGGAGCGCAGCCCGGGGTAGCACAATACATCCACAACCCTCAACCCCGAAGTGAGTTGAATATCAGCAAAAAGGGA
This sequence comes from Candidatus Symbiothrix sp., assembly GCA_031261295.1. Classification (GTDB taxonomy): domain Bacteria; phylum Bacteroidota; class Bacteroidia; order Bacteroidales; family Azobacteroidaceae; genus Azobacteroides. The sequence continues at coordinate 15,676 of JAISKT010000169.1, forward strand.
AATGTTCAGCCCACTTCGGGGCTGATGAGGAGAGATCCGACTCTGACCCCGCACTGCGCTTCGCTTGTACGGGGTTACCCAAATCTGCACCCTTCCGGGTGCTGCTCTGTGCGTTCTTCTGGGGATTGCTTCGCTACGCTCGCAATGACGCGTACGCTAAATTAGTGCTTAGGAACTCAATTTAATATTTAGCCGATATGCTCTCGTATTTTTTAAATTTATTGGTCTGTGTGTTATTCCAAAAATTTCATCTATATTTGTGAAATTGTTTTACCCTTATAATTCTATCTCATGAAGACTATTATTGATTTACTTGAAAGCAGTGTTGAAAAATATGCGAATAAAACGTTCCTTTGGGAAAAGAAAACCGATAAATTTGA
>JAISKT010000287.1 GCA_031261295.1 Candidatus Symbiothrix sp.
GTAGAAAGCAACATCGTTACGGTTACGGTTACGACTACTCCGCCGACGAACGCTGCTTATACCGTTACGGGAACGACTTGTTATGATGTGGCTCAAAGCGGCACGCTTACCGGACGGACGAATGCTTTTGCAGATACACATACAATGACCTACACATTCAAATATAGTAATTCATTTACAAACCTGTCGTTTGAAATATTGGATGACCCCAGCGGTATTATTTCGGGTATTAGTTTACCTACTGCAACATCAGGTACCGGTAGTAGTACGCAGAACTTCAGCGTGACATTTAGTTCGAGCGTGGAAAGTATAGTTTATGGTAGTACAGCTACGGCTCGCATTGCCGCCACCTATGTCGATAATACCAGCACACAGAAGATAGCATATATAGATGTGGTTGCCAAGGACGAGATATGCTGCGCCTACGTTCTGGGTTCCGATGGTAGGTGTTACCGCTTGTCAACTTCCAAGGGTGGGCGGTATGCTAAACCGTCATGCCCGTCAGGTTGGGTGGCCATAACCGCAGTGGAGGTTGCATCGCGTGTGGATAAAATAGTTTGGTACTATACCATAGGCGCTAATATTCCATTTTGGACTAACCCGTCCACACAAGACAATTACTTCGCGCACAACAACGGGTTATACTGGTACGTGAGCGACGAGGCCGGCACTGACTCGCTTCCGATAGCATGCGTGCAATAGACCGGTGACACCCAGGTACCTATGATTCAATCAATATTCATGATTGAACAGTTTGTTTATACCCGTGATTCATTAGGGAGCAGAATTCCGACCATTGAAAAATAAAAACAGGGTGAATTCTCAAGAGGGTTGCCTTTTTGTATCGTTAGATAGAAAAAGGTAACCTTCGTACCTTGAGAAATTAAGTTCACTTTTTTGTGAATTTCAGGAAATTGTCTTATCTTTGCCCAAAATGTAATAGCATGATAGTTACTTTTGAAGATAAATATTTGCGTGAGCTGTACGAAAAAGGAAAAGCAGCTGACAAGAAGCATCGATTTCAACCTGAAATCGTGCGGAAATACAAGTATTGTATTAATGCACTTGAATCTGCAAGCGGTATTGAAGCTATTTGCAACGTAAAATCATTTAATTATGAAGAATTGCAAGGAGACAAAAAAGGTATTTCATCCATTCGTGTCAATTTGAAATACCGCATTGAATTTACTGTAAAAGATTCCGGGAACGAAACGATAGTAACTGTGTGTAACATATTAGAATTGTCAAACCATTATAAATAAAAGCATTATGATTCAACTGAAAGGGATTGACCCTCGAATGATAGCAAACAATCTTACGCCTTTTGAACCCACACATCCGGGCGAGCTGCTGAAAGAGGAAATTGAATACCGCGGTATTTCACAACGCAAACTGGCTGCACAAATGGGTGTGTCATACACGCTTTTGAATGAAGTGCTGAATGCAAAACGCCCTGTGAACATCGAATTAGCTTTACTCTTTGAAGCGGCATTAAACATTGAATCTGAAATGCTTATTAAAATGCAAACAAGGTATAACCTGCAAGTAATAAACGAAGACAAAACGTTTTCCAAACGCCTCGCGGAAGTACGAAAATTAGCGGCAATGTTTTGAAAAATAGCCGTTTTTAATCCGTCAAAAGGCTTAGCTGCACCCGTTTTCTTTCCAAATCCACCCCCAGCACTTTTACTTGAACATGTTGGTGAATGGAAACCACTTCTGTGGGATCGGAAACAAAGCGGTCGGCCATATTGGAAATATGCACCAAGCCTTTTTCCTTGATGCCTATATCGACAAAACAGCCGAAATTAGTGATGTTGCTGACAATACCCGGAAGTATTTGTCCTTCCCGCAAATCGTTGATCGTCCGCACATTCGGGTCAAATTCAAAGACCTTTATGCCTTGACGGGGATCGCGGCCGGGTTTATCCAGTTCGGATCGGATGTCGGTCAAGGTCGGCATTCCGGTTTTTTCATTGACATATTTATCCAATTGGATTTTGCTTTTCAACTCGGATTGTTTGATCAATTCATCCACACTGCAATTCAAATCTTTAGCCATTGATTCCACGATGTAGTAACTTTCGGGATGAACGGCCGAATTGTCCAAGGGATTGGGAGCATCGGGGATGCGGAGGAATCCCGCTGCCTGTTCGTAAGCTTTTTCGCCTAAACGGGGCACTTTCAACAGTTCTTTTCGCGAACGGAACGGGCCGTTTTTCGCCCGGTATTCCACAATGTTTTTCGCCAGCGAAGGCCCCAAACCGGAAATGTACGTCAACAAGTGCATACTGGCCGTATTCAAATTGACGCCGACCAAGTTCACACAATTTTCAACCGTCTGATCCAGAGAGTTTTTCAATTCCGTTTGGTTCACATCGTGCTGGTACTGCCCGACTCCGATGGATTTCGGTTCTATCTTAACTAATTCCGCCAGCGGATCCATCAATCGCCGCCCGATACTGATCGCTCCCCGCACAGTCACATCGTATTCGGGAAACTCATCCCGCGCAATTTTGGAGGCTGAATAAACGGAAGCGCCGTCTTCGCTCACCACAAAAACCTGGAGTTTCCGGTCGTATCTCAGATTGGTAATGAACTGTTCCGTTTCCCGGCTGGCCGTTCCGTTGCCGATGGCGATAGCATCCACAGCATACGTACTTACCAATGCAACCACTTTTGCGGCCGCCTTACTCTTTTCATTCTGAGGCGGATGCGGATAAATCGTTTCGTTGTGCAGGAGATTTCCCTGCGCATCCAAGCAAACCAATTTGCAGCCGGTGCGGTATCCGGGATCAAGGCCCAATACCCGTTTTTGGCCCAACGGAGGAGCCAGCAGCAATTGCCGCAGGTTTTCCGCAAACACCCGGATGGCCTGTTTATCCGCTTTTTCTTTGGAAAGCGAGGCAAATTCCGTTTCAATACTCGGCCTTAATAAGCGCTTATAACCATCTTTTACAGCGATTTCCACTTGTCCGGAAGATTCGTTTGAGCCTTTCACAAACCGCCGGTTCAACGACTCGATACAATGTTCATCGTCCGGTGAGATATTCACCCGCAAAAAACCTTCCGATTCGCCGCGACGCATAGCCAAAAGCCTGTGGGAAGAACATTTGGAAAGCGGTTCGCTGAAATCGAAATAATCGCGGTATTTGGCTGCTTCCTCTTCTTTTCCCTTGATTATTTTGGAAGAAATAATGGCTTCCCGGTTAAAGATATTTCGGATGGAATTACGCGCCGATTCATTTTCATTCACCCATTCGGCAATGATATCGCGTGCGCCCTGCAAAGCTTCTTCCGCATTCTTTACTTCTTCTTTTACAAACTGTTCGGCCCGGCCGTAAATATCCCGTTCGTTTTGCGACATCAGGATTTTCGCCAAGGGTTCCAATCCTTTTTTCCGGGCAATCTCGGCTTTGGTTTGCTTTTTGGGTTTGTAGGGCAGGTAAATATCTTCCAGTTCGGTGCTGTCCCAGCTGTTTCCGATCCGGGTAATCAAGTCGGAAGTCAATTTTCCCTGTTCTTCAATGGAATTGAGGATGGTTTCTTTGCGTTTGCTCAGTTCCTGCAATTTTTCGTATTGGTGTTTGATTTCGCCGATAGCCACTTCATCCAGACCGCCGGTCACCTCTTTCCGGTAACGGCTGATAAAAGGAATTGTGGCGCCATCATTCAATAAATCAATGGTTTTCGAGATTTGCCTTTCCGGAACGGAAAGCGACTGGGCTATAAGCTTCGAGTAGATTGCTTGCATAAATTGCTGTGCGTTGCGTGACATCTGAAAGATTTGTAGGACAAAAGTAAAGAAATATAATGGGAATTGCAATTTTATAACATTTTTTTGAAACAAATATTTTGACAAAAAAATTACGCGAACTGCCACCATCAGCACTTGCAAAAATGAAAAGTTTTGCTCGTTGCCAAATTTTGCAGTAAGACCTGTTAAGTTTCAAAAACTTAACAGGTCTGTTTGATTCAAGAGTTTATTTAGCAAATCTTTTAATTCTTTCAGGATTAATTGCTTGATGGTAAATTGTAATGACTCGTACTGTGCGGGCAGTAACAGAATAGAGAACGGCATATTTTCCCACTAAAATATTGCGATAAACTTTTTTGCCGGTACTTTCAATAAACCTGCTTTGAGGATGAATATCAGGCATTGCAGGCAAAGCAAGAACTTTATTAAGAGCGGTTTTGTAAAAATCATAAGCAACTTTTGCCCCAAACTGCTCTATGCCATATTCCAAAATTTCAGCCATTTGCGTATAAAACTG
>JAISKT010000324.1 GCA_031261295.1 Candidatus Symbiothrix sp.
AATCAAGGTGCAGACATCCATTGAATGATAAATACCGAACCTTTTCCCAATTCACTCTTTACCGAAACCGTTCCATCGTGTTTTTCCGCCATGGTTTTCACGTAATACAATCCCAAGCCGTAACCTTTCACATTGTACAGGTTTCCGTGCGGCACGCGGTAGAACTTATCGAATATATGTTTTTGATTTTCAGCAGAAATGCCGATGCCTTTGTCTTTTACCTCAACGAAAGCGCTTCCATCTTTTCGGTAAATGCGAATCCCGATTTCCGGATTTTCCGCCGAATATTTAATCGCATTATCAATCAGATTACTAATCATGTTTTGAATATGATTCCGGTCGGCGCGGAGAATTAAATCGTCCGGAACTTGCAGGTCAAAAGAAATGATTTTATCGGATTTGAGTTTGTGCTGTTCCACGAGACTCATAATCAATGGTTTTGCCGGAATATCTTCTATTTTCAGTTTCAGGGTTTTATTCCGGTTTGTACTCATGGACAAAATCTGTTCGACCAAAGCGGTCAGATTCAGTAATTGTTCCTTGCAAATCAAGAGGTACTTTTCGCGGGTTTCCTTATCGTCGGCTTTATTGAAATTCAGCAGCGCATCCGTAGCCGAATAGGCGACTGCGATGGGCGTTTTCAGTTCGTGGGTCATGTTGTTGGTAAAATCGTCTTTCATTTCTTCGAGGGTTTTCTGCCGGAAAACCGTCAGAATCAGGTAACGGAAAGCGAAACCCAGAATGAGGATAATTAGAAAAGTCGTAAACAATATGCCCGACATACGTGTCAAAACGGTTTTTGTAAGCGGCTCGGTATAAATTTTATACGCTATATTCTCTCCGGAATTATATTTATAAATAAAAGATTGTGTATGCAAAAAAATCAACGAATCGGGCAATGAAGTTTTTATAACCGTATCCGCGTTTAAATCAACAATTTCGGAGTAGTAAAATTTTGCCTTAATCGCTTTATTTGCAAAATCATCCCTTATCAAACTATCCAAGACATTCAAATTGACGGGAACAATCATATCAAATGCTTTATGCATGGAACTTTTCATTTCAATCAACAATTGTTCAAACATGATTTTACCATTTTCCGGAGAACCCTCCGTTTTGGAAGTGGTCGTATCGTTATCGTGAATATCTTTGCGAATGGTGGTTAACTGCTTTTTCCCGAAAATGCTATCTTCCTGATTATCGGTAATTGAGCTTGTGAGTTCTATCGTTTTTCCCTGTTTCGGCTCATTCTCAAGGATTTCCAAACGATATTGGATTTCGTCCATATCCGCTTGGTCAATGCAGGAAATAATCACTTTCGTGGTCTCTTCTTCGATGGAATCGTACAATCCTTTCAGCCAAAAAAGTTGAAAAGCAAAAACCAGAAGCAAAGCGGCGATTATTCCGGCAACGATGTATTTAAACGAATTTTTCATACAATTAATTTTCTTGCAAATGTACGAAAAAATAATCATTCCCCGATTACTTGTTAAGACTAAATAACACTTCATAAGCGAACGATAACACAGTTTTGTTTTTATTCCCCCTACCTTTGTCGCATCAATTTTAAAAATAGCAAATATGAAAAAGATAATTATTCTTGCCGCCCTGTATATGATGACGGTTGCCGCCAATGCTCAAATTATCAGCGGAAAAATTGTAGATTGCGAAAATGAGCCGGTCGATTTTGCGACCGTTGTTTTGCAAACTGCCGATTCGCTTTTTGTGCAATCGACTTATACAGATTCCTCAGGCGTCTTTCGGTTTGAAGCGGCTTTGCCGACATTTCGTTTGATTGTACAGCATTTTTTGTACGAGCCGTTTGAAAATACCTATTCAAGCAATGAAACGGGTTCAATTTCACTGACAAGCAAGGAAAATCTGCTGAATGAAGTAGTGGTTAAAGGCGAACGCCCTTTGGTAAGGGTTATTGACGGGAAAATGACTTACGATATTGCCCGTTTGGTTGAAAATAAAGTTGTCGGCAACGCTTACGAATCTTTGTTGCAATTGCCCGGCGTGCGGGAACAGAACGACAATCTGCTGCTTGCCGGAGCAAATAGTTTGACTGTGATTATCAATGGCAAACCCACAAGTATGACAACGGAACAGTTGATGCAAATGTTGAAAACAATGCCTGTTTCGATGCTCGAAAAAGCGGAAGTTTTATACAGTGCGCCACCTCAATACCATGTACGCGGCGCGGCGATTAACCTTATCTTACAGGGACATACTTCGGAAAATTCCCGTTTGACGGGACAAGTCAATTCGGCTTATACACAAAAATATTATGTCGGTTATTCGGCAGGCGGAAATTTATTCTATAATACCGACCGTTTTTCCGTCGATTTCCTGTATGCTTTCAATCAATCCCATACCAAAAGCGGTGAAGACCAATATTCGCATCATCTATTTGAAAATAAGGTGTATGACATTGACCAATTTGACAAAGGCGATGACCGTAGCTCCGACCATAATTTCCGTCTGGCAACGGATTATAAGATAGACGAAAAAAACAAAATCAGTCTGGCTTATACCGCCCAAATCACCCCGCATTTCAAAAAAACAGCAACTTCCGACGGGACATATTCCAATTCGGTGAATGATAAAAAAGAGACATCACCTGTGGAAATGCACAATATCGGACTGAATTATACTTCCGGTTTCGGATTGGATGCCGGTGTGGATTATACCTGTTATAAAAACCACAATCAACAAAATTTCGAGGAAAAGAAACCGGGTAAGGAACGGACATTTCTCTCTTTTTCCAATCAGGACATCCGTCGGCTGAATGCCTATTTAGACCAATCCCATTCATTAGCAAATGGTTGGATATTAAATTATGGAACGAAGTTTTCTTATGCTTCGCAACAAAGTTTGCAAACCTATCATTCCCAAACGGAACCTGAATTGTCCGGATTGAATACCGATAGCCGTTTAGACGAATATACCTCCGATGTGTATGCCGGATTCCAAAAGCAATTCACGCCTGCATTTTCCCTGATGGCATCGCTAACCGGAGAATATTATCAATTCGATAATTTCGATGAATGGACAATATTTCCTTCTTTACAGGTTACTTATGTATTTGCTCCAACGCATATAGTGCAATTGTCTTTTTCGTCCGACAAGGCGTATCCTTCTTATTGGGAAATGAACGGTTCTATCGGCTACATCAACGGATACAGCGAAGCGCATGGCAATCCGCAATTAAAACCATCCAAAGACTATACGGCGCAGTTGAATTATATCTTGAAAAGCAAATACATTTTTACACTTTTTACTTCTTACGATGACAATTATTTTGTGCAATTGCCCTACCAATCACCGGAACGGTTGGCGATGATATACAAAGTAACCAATTTTGATTACAAACAATCT
>JAISKT010000363.1 GCA_031261295.1 Candidatus Symbiothrix sp.
GTCTGCTGATATATTAGACGGTACGATTGCGGCAGCTGACATCGCGAACTACACGATTACCGGCGAGAAAATAGCTTCCGGTGTAGCGTTGACCGGGTCGCCTACCACTACTACCCAAGCAGCAGGAACGAATAACACCACTATTGCTACTACGGCTTTTGTTAATTCAGCTGTGCGCGCTGCTGGTGACGTGACCAGCACGGGCGGCAGTGGGGCGTGTACGTGGTACAGGGTCGAGGCCAATACTGCATTTAGCGGCGCCGCAATAGGAAATAATAAAATCGTCGTGCGAATGTGCACTTCGACAACGGGCGGCGGAGGGCTATACTGTGTAGACATGGGCTCGACCAGCTCCAGTTGCTACAACCCCACCTACGCCAGCTGCTCTGACCGCCGCGCAATGTGCGTAGTTACATTCTGAGGCAAAATTTTGTGCGAGTTTGTAAAGTGTAATTGTTGATCTCCTTGTCAGCGATTGGTGCGGTTTATTGCCCTAACTCATTAGGGTTGGAATTTACAAACCGACAGAAAATAATTAAGGGTTGCGTTTCTATCCAAAAAATAAGAAACGCAACCCTCTTTTTTTATTATTTCTCAATCCGTACCCGTGCATCCACCGCAATAATGCCTCTGTTGGTAGCCAGCAGCGGATTGATATCCAATTCTTTTATTTCCGTTGCAAAACGCAGCAAAGACGAAAGGCGTACAATGATATTGGCGAACTGGTGTTCGTCAATTCCTTTTTGTCCGCGGGCGCCTTCAAATATTTTGTGTCCGCGCAAGGAACGAATCATCGACAGGGCTTCTTCGGTGGCCAACGGCGCCAGGCCGGAAGCTACATCCTTGAATATTTCCACGAAAATGCCTCCCAGACCGCAAAGGACAATGTGTCCGAATTTTTCTTCGTATTTGGCTCCCGCAAACAGTTCGATACCGTTCAACATCGGTTGAATCATCACCGCCGTAGCATCCGGGATTTGAATGAGCCGCTCAAATTCGATTTGCAAATGTTTTTCGGAACGGATATTCAAAACCACTCCGCCTACATCCGATTTGTGCACCGGCCCTACTACCTTGGCCACTACCGGGAATCCTACTTTACCCGCAAAAGCTTTGATTTCTTTCCAGTTGGAAGAAACCAATTCTTCCACCATCGGAATGTCGGCTGCCTTGAATAATTCCTGAACTAATTTCGGGGCGATATAGCCCGATTCGGGAATACTGTCGATAATCCGGCGAATCTGGGGAATGTCCACACCTCTCAATTCTAAGTTATTAGCCAACGGACGAGGCGTTTTGAGCGTCATAATCAGCGCATTGGCCAAACCTACTTCATCACTGAAATTGACATGTCCTTTCTTTACAAAAAAATCCGTTTCATCCCAAGCCGTGCTGACCGAAGGTAAAATCGGGAAAATCGGTTTGGAACAAGTCCGCATTTTTTGGTCTAAAACATCATACGCTTCATACACGCGCGTCAAGCCCGGACTACCGAAAATAACAGCGATTCCATCGATGTTTTCAAACTTTGTTTCACAATAATCAATAGCGATTGCCAGGTGTTTAGGCTCGCCTGTTCCCAAAATATCAATCGGATTGCTGATAGCTGTTCCCGGCAACAGATGGGTTTTCAATTCTTCCGCCACCGGATTTCCCGCCAGCGACGGAATTTCCATGCCTCCTTTGGCCAAGGCATCGGTAAGGATGACCGCCGGGCCGCCGGCATGCGTGACAATCGCGATGTTTTTTCCTCGTAACTCTTTCAAGGTAAAGACGGCTCCGACTGTGGCCAATTCTTCCCGACTGAAACAACGCACGATACCTGCCTTACGGAAAAGCGCTTCCACTGCCAAATCCGGATTGGCCATTGCTCCGGTGTGTGAAGAGGCGGCGCGGCTTCCCGATTCGGAAGTTCCCGATTTAATCGCTGCAATCCGGCATCCTTTACGAATCAGGGACGCTGTATGTTCCAATAATTTATCCGGATCTTTAATGCTTTCAATATACAGTAATTTGATTTTGGAATCGGTTTCCGGATTGAAATTAATATCCATGTATTCCAATACATCTTCTACCGTAATCTGAGCGCCGTTGCCTATCGACCAAACCGAATTGAAGCGCAAACCCATTCGAATCGATGATTCCATAATAAAGAGGGCGGTTCCTCCCGAACTGGAAACCATATCCACGCCCATGGGATCCATTTCCGGAATAGGCAGCGTAAACAAACTATGGTGATAACGATTCAGAAAACCGATGCAATTAGGTCCTAACAGGCTGGCTCCGGCTTGAGTGGCCACTCTTACAATTTCTTTTTCAAGTTCTCCGCCTTCTTTCGTTTCTTCACCAAATCCGGCTGTGAATAAGATAAATGCTTTTACACCTTTTTCTTGGGCAAGTACTGTGACTGCTTCCAGGCAGGAATGGGCCGGAATCGCAATAATGGCCAAATCTGTCGGTGGAATCTCGGAAACATGCGGGTAACTTTTTACGCCCTGGACTTCTGTTTCTTTCGGGTTAACGACATAAAGTTCGCCGGCAAATTTTCCGTTAATGAGATTGCGTAAGCAATTACCGCCCGGCTTCGAGGTGTTGTTTGAACCACCTATCACAACAATGCTTTTAGGTTGGATTAGTTCTTGATTAATCATAATAGTATAATTTTTTATTTTGCCACAAAAATACTAAAAAAAGGCTGATTTTTCAAGTTTTTGACCAAAATAATAGGATCATACCCGCCGGTTGAGGTGTTATTTTGATACTTCAGCATTCGAATTAAAGCCATTAATTAGTGTATTCGGAGAAATTAATTACAAAAAAGGGTATTTATTTTAATTTATCATTTATCTTTGCAAAATAATTATCACCTTTAATTAATAGAGCTTACTATGGAGCATTCGGATATATTCGGGAACGATTACCCATATACACAGATGGTATAAGCGTATATACGGGGGCGATATGAACCTTTTTGGGTGCACTGTCGTAAAGGTGCACAGAAACAAGCCCCGCATAGGGGCAATATTTTATTAACCGTAGGTGGAGCGTAGCGCAACCTACGGAAAAGGAACAGGCCCGTACACGAAGTCCTGCAAGGACGACTCTCCTTGTATCGCCCCATGCGGGGCTGGGGGTGGTGGGGTATCCCATATCCGTAAGCTGCGCTACGCTTGCATACGGTTAATAAAATGTTATCCCTGCGGGACTTACTTTCGTGCACTCGTGCACCATGCACTGAAAAACGCTCAAACGGTGCTATTTGATAAAAAAAGACGATGTATAAGAAATGCCTCCCAACAACCAGAAGCCCGGTTGCGGAATATTTCCCCTGTCATAATAACTTACATTAAACAAGTTATTGGCTGTCAGATACACTGTAAAATCATTCAGTTTCCAATTGAGCTTCAAATCCAATAGCGCAAAGGCCGGATAAGCTTCCTCTTGATAAATCGGGGTATTTTTTTCATCCCGTCCGATGAATTTGTTGTAACCGCCGTCACGTTGTTGCCAACGGAATTGCCAATCGGCTGTCAATCCTTTATAAATCGGCTGATAAATTCCGGCAGTAAATTTGTGGCGCAAATAATCCAAGACATAATTGGAAATCAGATTGTTCGCATCGCGCGTTTGATGGAGGAACATATACCCTAAATTCAAACGGGTGGTCGAGAGTTGCGGAAGTATTTCTTGAAAAGAAATAGCCGCATTGATTTCAAAGCCGGTTTTATCGACAGAAGTCAGATTCGTAGCTTTCCATTGCGCATCATTTGGCGTTTCTTTGATCCAATCAATCAAATTTTTGCCTTGTTCGTCAAAACCGGTGAAGGAAATAGAAAGAAACCGGTTGTCATATTTCAGCCCCAATTCAACTGATTCCGATTTTTCGGGTTGCAAATCGGGTTGTCCTTGCTGTTCGGGAGCCACATAATATAAATCGGTGAAAGTCGGCAGACGGGTGGCATTGTTCCACGAAGCAAAAATTTTCCAATCAGTAGAAATTCGCCATGCTGCATGGATGTTGGGATAAAAATCCATATCATTGGCGTAGGCTGTGTTGTAATTGGCCAACACCCCCAATCCTAACGTAAAGCCTTGATACAGATAGTTGTGTTCGAGAAAATAGCTGATATTGGTACGGTTGTCCGATTTTTTGTATTTACCGACAGGCTTTTTCATCGGAACGCCTAAATTGCTGCTGAAAATACCTTCGTTACGCAATTCACCGCCGAAATTAGTAATCCCGCCTATCCATTTATATTGTGTGTTGAGATTGATACCCAACACATCACTTTGGTGATGATTGTACGGAACCTTGGTTTCGTCGCCGCGGATGAGTTGAAACGTATCGTAATGCCGGTTCCAATAGATTTGCGGGATAAATTTTAATTTAGTACCCGATTCACCCCGAATAGCGGCAAAAATGGATTGCGTTTCATCAAATTGATCGGGATAAGCAGCCGAATAAAACGTATTGGCTCCGTAGGCTTTATTATTCAATCCCAATTGAATATCCAATTTGGAGTTATCCACCCGGAAATTACTTTGCCAAAGGGCATTCAGTATCTTATAATCGCTGTCGGCAATGTATCCGCCGGATGAATGGTATCCTGCCGAAAGGCTGTGATGTTGGGTTGTAGAGGCGTTGCGTGCAACGGCTCTACCTTCAACGCCCCAAAGTTCGTGCATGCCGCCTTCCGCTTTCAGGTACGCGCCCGTCTCGGAATTTTTTTTAGTCACGATATTGATTCCACCGGAAAATGCGCCCGCCCCGTACAAAAGGGAAGTAGGTCCTTGAATAATTTCGATGTGGTCGATGTCGGAAAGATTGACCGGAAGGTCGAAAGAGTAATGTCCTGTGTGTGGATTGGTGAGGTTAGCGCCGTTGAGAAGAATAGCTATTTGGTCGAAAGTGCCGCCGCGCAGTGAAATGTCTGTTTGAACGCCGTTGCCTCCCCGTTGGCGGACATCCACACCAACTCTATTTTTCAGCAAATCGGGAATGCTGCCGGCCGGCTGTCGCTCAATCTCTTCCCGCGTAATAACCGTCACTAACTTAGCCGTTTGATTCAGCGTCAGTTCCGCTTTGGAAGACGTAACTAATAACTCGTCTAATTCCCGCTCCTGTTCGGCGATCGTATCGCGAGCAGCAGCTGTTTGAGCTTGCGCGGAGGATTGGGTGGCATGCGCAAAAGTCAGCACAAAGCCGGCCACCACGCCAATGTTAACTACTTTATGCATGCTGTTGAAAGCTGCATACGATTTCCGGGCAAACCGCTTGAAACGGTGCGCCCGTTTGGAATGAAAAACTGTCTGTTTCATTATTTATCTAATTTAAATGATTTGCGTCCAATCCGGTTTCCATCGGCGAAAATGTCCACGTGGTAAGTGCCGGGTGAAAGGAATTCTTCGATTTTCCAATAAATACTCATGGGTATTTCATCTCCGGTGTATTCAACGGTGCGTTTGGCCGAATAAGTGATTTTTTTGTTTTCGTAAGTAAAAACATCGCCCGGGCTTTTCACCAACACATCATCGTCGGGTTTTTGGATGCGGATATAAATGGTTTTTTCGCCGGGTTCCGCCGTAATATTTTTATTGATGGTGAATTGGACTTCCAATTGGTCCATTTTTTTGATTTTGTCGGTCGCCTTGTTTTTATCTGTGATTCCGCGCACATTGATATTGCTCGCATCCAATTTGGCTGCAATCTGAACGGTTTCAATCAGATGTTCTTTTTCATGGGTCAACTGGGAAACTGTTTGCGTTGCCGCCTGATATTTCGCCGTTACCTGGTTTTTTTCCACTTCCAATTGTTTATTCAACCGGTCGAGCGAATCGATTTGCACCACATAGCCGCGCATGATCACGCGCAATGTTTCCAGTTCCTTTTTCAGTTCGCCGATTCTCTTGGCATCGGTGGCCTTGACGGTTCGGAGTTCTTCCTGCAAACGCTGTACTTTCAATTGCTCGGTTTCCAACTGGGCAATCAACGAATCGTTGTTAATCTGAAGTTTGAACCCTTCGTATTGAATGGAAAGGTCGTTGTATTCATCGGCCAATTCCTCTTTGTTCAATTCGGACTGTTGCACCAATTCCTCGAATTGATTTCTCTGCTGAATGATGTAAAAAACCGCCCCGGCTATCGCCACCAACAATACAATGACAATAACCACCCAAATCGCTTGTTTATTTTTCATAAATGAAATTCAATAAGGCTACAAAAATACGCTTTCTTTCAGGATAGTGCAAAATTTTCGGACGATACATCAGGGCTGATGCCTCTTAATTTGTGTTAAATTTGCGTCTCTACGATGTTTAGCGTCTCTATTTTCGTTAAATTTTTGTAATTTCTTGGATATTATGAAAAAAGATATTACCTTTGCCAATTAAATAAACGATAAAAGCTTTTATACAAAATAGATACTATTTTATAAGGACATAATTCATTAAAAAGAAAAAGCGTAAGCTATTATTCTTGTACTTGAAACTTAGGAAATTTCAGAGTCAAACAAGAATAAGTAAGTGAACGTTCACGTGCAATCGTGGGCTTATCTTATTTGTTTGACTGGGTATCCTAAGACCTCAAGTACAAATAAAGTTTGAGTCCCACGTTTTTTTATTTTAAATAACCGCTTCTCAGGGACTTGGAGGCAATAAACACTTTTATTGTATGCAAAAGGGTTCCTCTATATACTACTCACATTATTTTCCATAGATAACG
>JAISKT010000017.1 GCA_031261295.1 Candidatus Symbiothrix sp.
AATCCGGCTATTCAGCAATATCTGGCGAAATTAAGTGTCCAAGAAAACAGTTATTTGACAATTGCTGTCTGTTTTTCCTATCCACCGGCTGCCGTCGCTGCCGGATTGTATTTGCCGGACGAAGTGTATTTAAGTGATACACAGATACTTATTCAACAGGAAACTTCGTATTCTATAGTAGATATGCTTGCTCACCAACAAGGGATTTATCGAAAATATAAGAATGTCAAACCTTTCGGTATGCCGGACAATTGTTACAATCTGAAATACGCCGATGATTTATTGCCGATGCAGGTTAATTATGTATATGATTATTATTATAGTAATAAAGAAATTCCGAACCACATTCCTGATGCAGAAATCTCAATCTTGTGGGATCGCTTGATTACCGCTCTCAAATGGTCTAACCGTTATAATGCCAATACGATCGAAATCAAAAAAAGGTCTTTCGCTATTCAGGCGGATAGTGTGTTGGATGACAAACAAATTGACCGGATGGCAGAAGTCGAGCATAATCGTTGGAATATCGAAAAACTGTTGATGGGGTATCGCGCCACTTCAAAGCAGGAAAAAAAGGAAATAGAATCCGACAAAAGCAAAAAAGATACGTACAAAGCAATGTTTATTCACAACGATATATGTGCATACAAAGACTTAAAAGACGATGCAACCGGTTCCAATGCAAAAGATTATGATTGTTGCATTTCAGCGGTTTTACCATTAATTATAAAAATAAAAAATTTGCGATACAGTAAAAATACTGTATCTTTGTAAGAAAAATGCGCTTATTCAACTAATGAAATAAAAACGTAAAATCATGGAAAAATTCTCAACCCAGTATGTTCGTCCACTCGGCGAGGCGACGAATGAGTTTGTTCAAGTGTTGCTGGATAGCTTTACCTTGACACGCAAAGGTGGACGGACCACTTGCGAGGTAACGTTCGACAATGCCACGCCCTGTGTTTGGACCCGCGACGGAAAAGCATATCTCCGGCAACATATCTCCACATTTGGGGAAAAACAAAAACGGTATGCAGAAGAACTGGCGGCGTTCATCGGGAAACCCGCAGGAAAGTATGTGTTTTCGAATGAGGGTTTTCGATTCCGCTTTGTGAGCGGTGGTGCGCTTCCCGTAGTCCGCATGGGTGGTGCAGAATATTTTGCGTTGATTTACCGCGAGAATTTCCCAACGGGATGGAACCTCGCCAACGGCGGTTCCGATACACCCGCCGAACTGCTGAACCCTTTTGCCGTCGCCGAACGCGAACTGCGCGAAGAGTTGCTTGTCCTGAATCCAACGCACGGTCAACGCTATGTATTCGACTCTGAATCCGAAAATCCTGTAGACATGCCGGAATACCTGATTGCAAGGCGTTTGTGGCGGACACGGCTTATGAGGAAAGGTTGGGCGGACATTGGACGTTTCGAACAGGTACCTATGCCTCTGAAATGGTTAGACGGCCCGGATACGTTGAAAATCAAAGGGAATGGAAATGCAACGAATAAACAGACAGATTGTTATCTCAACATCCGATCTGAAGACTTCGGCATCGAAGTTGACCGCATCGCAAAACTCAATTTAGACACAGAGACGGTTCTACTTGATGGAGAACTCGTTAACGGACAATTAGTTGGGGCGCCCGTCGGCCTTTTTGATGTCCGCCGGATGGCGTCTTTGATTGAGGAAGGTGCGGATGCGTTTTTTCCGGACTTCTTTTTCTACGACGGGCGACGTTTTGACGGTGGAAAAACAAATTTTCAAAAAGTTCTTAACCAGAAGTTTTTACCGCACATCTGCACGATTTTGCCCAAATGGAACAGTTCTGAATGGGCCGAATGTCCCCGTCCGTTCGATCTCTGTCCTGTCACGCGAGGTATTCTCGCACGAGCGGCGAAGTTGTGGATGCCTGTGAAAAAACAGGATGAAAAATCTTGTGATGTGTTCATTTCTTTCGCTACACCAGATGCACCGTTAGCGGCCGAGGTTTACAAACATTTCTCAGGACAGATGGGATTGAACACCTATTTCAGCAAAGAATCAGACAACGCTGATTATAACGGAGCAATCAATTCCGCGCTTGAAAGTGCAAAATGCCTTGTGGCAGTTGGAACCAGCCGTGAGAACCTGCAACGTCGATGGCCACAATACGAATACAACGGTTTCCATTCGCAGATGAAGTGTGGGCGAAAATCCGATTCGGCACAGTTGGTTTCTTTCATTTCCCAAATGAGACCACACGAATTGCCACTCCCGCTCGCGGCTTATAATTCCGTGGTCAAAGAAGATGAAGAACGCGCTCTGGAGCGCCTTGGTCGTTTCGTTACTTCAGCATTATGAGCAAAATCCCCATCACCATCGGCATCACCGGTCACCGCCATCTCCCGCCCGAATCCCTCCCATCCATCCAACAGGAGCTAAAGTCGTTTTACGAAAAAATAAAACACCAACACCCTTCCACTGAAATTACCGTTTTGTCCTCTTTGGCAGAAGGCGCCGATATGCTCTGTGCAAAAATGGCCTTGGAAATGGGTTTTCGCTTAATTGTTCCCTTGCCTATGGATGCACAAGAATATCGCAAAGACTTTTCAAAAGAAGTCGCAGCAGCGTTTGACCGCTTGCTGACAAAAGCCGCCCAAGTCTTTGTGGTTGTGCCGGAAGAGCCGAAGCCGGAGCATTGCGAGAGAGGATTTTATTATCGGCAGGCAGGGATTTATGTTGCCCGGCATTGCGACATATTGCTGGCAATCTGGGACGGCATGGAGAAAGAAACGCCCGATGGCGCCGGAACGTATGAAACTATTAAACTTGCCCGGAAATATGGCGTAAAGGTTAAAACAATAAATACTATTGCTAATGACAGCAATTATAAAATATTCACACTTGGGGGTGCCGGAGGAAATATTGCTAATTATTTGCAACGAAGAGATATAATAAATAATGACCGTATTTTTTATTTCAACACAGACAAATGTGCCGTTGAACATTCTTCTTTAAAAAATCAATATTGCATTGGAAATCTACCATCGTGTATTTGTGGTGGACCACCACATAAAACAATTATAGAAAGGGTTTTTGATGAGGAACATGAATTGTTCGATAGTTTGACAAACGAGGATTCATTATACATCCTGATAGGAGCATTTGCAGGCAAAATAGGTAGCGTATTTCTACTGAAAATGGCAGAATTGTTAGAGAAAAAGGGGGAAAAATTCGTTGCTATTGGTATTCTGCCGTTTGAATGTGAAGGCAGACATAAAGAAGAAAAGGCGCTTCATGCGCTGGAAGAATTACAAAACATCACTTCAAACCTTATTGTTCTACCCAATGAAAACATACGAAAACTATTTGAAGATTTGGGCATAAAAGAAGCTTTTGATAAAGCGGACTATTATGCAACCGAAGTTATTCTTGAATTGTTATTTTCACTCCACGAAAAAGACAAAATAATCAGCGCTATTTTACAAAAAGACAATGCTGTGGCAGAATCCATTATAAAAATAAAAAACGGTTGGCAATAAATTTTAGTTGGCCGATTCAAATAAGTGTTGTATATTTGTACTTCACATTTTATGTTTCATAAAACATGTTTCATATCTTATGCCAAAGATAAACAACAATACAAATTATTATTTAGCATTAAAGGCTTTATTTATATGAAAGAATTTAATTATATTTTTTCAACTGAACATTATCCGCTGCCGATAGTCCGCACTCCTATTTTTCTTTATGTATTTTTCGATACTTTTTCGGCGTCATTCCCATTTCTTGTTTGAAAACAGAGGAGAAGTGGAAGGGACCATAAAACCCCAACCGGAAAGCAATCTCTTTCAGGTTGAAGTCCGAAAATTGAAGATAAGAGCAGGCTTTCTGTATTTTTAACTGATTGTAATAGACCATTGGTGTAAATGACGTCTTTTGAAAAAACAAGGTGCTGAAACGCGATTTGGAATAATTTGCATGTTTGGCAATCTCTTCCAAGGTTATCTTGTTTTCGAGATTATCCTTCATAAACAAAATGCTCTTTTGAATACAATCGGTAACTTTTACGTTTTTCACGTTCCTGTATTGTTTCAGGTATTTGATTGACGCTAAAAAATACCCCAAACACCAACTGACATATTCCAAATTTTCCGGGCTATATCCCATGGACAAATTCTGAAAAATCTCTTCAAACAAAAGAAAACGATCCTGATAACGATTGTGGGTCGAATCGGTCAAATCAATTAAGCACCCAATATGAGAAGAAAAAAGAGAAACAGCTTCTCCTCTGAAATGAATCCAATAAATACTCCACGGATCCGTATTACTTGAACCATAAGCATGCGCTTCGTTTGCCGGCAATATGAATGCTTGATTCTTTGTTAAGTTATATCTTATTTCATTATATTCTATCCAACCGGCTCCATCTTCACAATAAATAATTAAATTTTCATCCATCCCTTCAGGTCTTTCTCTGAAATGAAATTTCGCTTGAGGATAATAACCGATTGCGGTGACAAACAATTGTTTTGTAACCTGATTATTCATTGACTGATATGTCTGAATACTGTTCGGGGTGAAAATCACTCTCTCCCCCTTGAATCCATCTGCTATTTTTGCCATAAGTTGTTAAAGAAAATTCAGTTGCAAAAATAGTGATATTTTGTATGTTTTCAAAATTATTATGTGTTTTTATTATTTGTTAAACCTTTACTTTTGCATTATTTAATTTACTAACATTAAACAAGCATGTCAAACACAGTTTCAAAAGCTAATTATATTTATTCCTTATCTCTTAGCATTACTAATAGATATGATTGGCATAATATTTACAGAATAATTTTCAATTTTTAAAAACAAAGCAAGTATGAAGCAAAAATGTAGCGTAATTAATTGGAACACATGGCGTCGGTTACTACTCGTCTTATGTGTTTGTATGCCTCCGCTGTTTGCGCGAGGCGCCACCCCTAACGGCAATTTGCCGACAGGGATCTCTGAAGCTACCCAACAAGAACAAGATATCTCTGTTACGGGTATCGTGATTGACGAGAAAGGCGAAACGTTGCCCGGAGTCAGTATTTCAGTCAAAGGAAGTCCCCGTGGAGTAGCAACCGACGTGGATGGTTCCTTTTCTATTCGTGTGAAACCTGAGGACGTACTGATAGTAACGTTTCTCGGGTATCAGAAATTAGAGGTAAAAGTGGGCGCGCAGAAACACATTCAGGTGTCACTCAAGCCCAAAACAAATGAATTGGACGAAGTGACCATTGTCGCTTTTGGTAAACAGAAGAAGGAAAGTGTGATCGGTTCTATCACCACCCTTTACACTCGTTATTTCTGTTGCCTTTAATGAACTTCGGGGCTGCTGAAAAAAATAGAAGTTCATAACAATAATTCCGTACCGGAGGTTTTCGGAGTGGACTCATGTTTAATTTTAATAAATAACAATGAAAAGAAAAATTTTAATATCCGGCGTTGTTCTGTTTTGCTTTTTCGGCAACTTGCCGGCACAATCCATATATCCCGGCCAGTTTGAGGATAAAGTGATTGTAAAAAACACAATATCCGGCAAAGCGCTTAATTTCGACCTCAAAGACGTCCGACTGCTCGATAGTCCGTTCAAATCCAATATGGAACGAGACGGCAAATGGCTGTTGAGCATCACGGCAGACCAATGGTCGCACGCTTTCCGTTACAATGCGGGACTTCGATGTTTCCGGCGTGACGAATTGGGCGGTTGGGAAAAATTGGAAGTACGGGGACACAGTACGGCACATGCTTTGTCTGCGCTGGCTCTGATGTATGCTTCTACCGGCGATAACGCCTACAAAGTCAAAGGCGACAGCATTATTGCCGCTCTTGCCGAAGTGCAGCAGGTATTGAATCAAGACGGATATCTAAGCGCATTCCCGATTCATTATATGGAACGCAATATTGACCATCAACAGGTTTGGGCGCCATGGTATGTTATCCATAAAATACTTGCCGGTTTAGTCGATATGTACCTCTACACCGACAACAAGCAGGCGTTGGAGGTGGCAACCCAATTGGGTATGTGGTCGTATCGCACCATTGCAAGCGTTTCCGATGAGCAATTAGATAAAATATTGATAGGAGAAAATGGCGCCATGCCGGAGGTGAT
>JAISKT010000058.1 GCA_031261295.1 Candidatus Symbiothrix sp.
CTATTACCAACAAAGCGATTGCAAAAAATGCAAGCGTTGGCATCATCACAATATTGTCACCCTTCTTGTCAAGCAACTTGCCTGCAAGCGGTCGTACGATGATGATGACAGCGCCATAGACTATGAAAAATATCTGCGCGGCGGTCAGCAGATTCAGCTCTAAAGTGTAGCTGTCAAGAAATGCGGTGACGCCGGTGTAGCACATGCTAGAAATGATAATCATGACCCCGATGGGCAATGCCTTTTTTTCAAACATATCCTTTATATGATGCTTCGCTTTTAGATTGGCGAGTTGTTCTTCGGTGAATTCGGGCGCCTGTATCTTCATGAATGGAAGCAGGACGACCGCCAACAATGCAATTGCGGAGCATACGATAAATAGTGCCGCATATGAAAAGTTGTGAATGAAGAAAAGTCCGATAAATGGCCCAAATGCCGTTGCAACCACGAAGTTCAGCGAGAAGTAACCCATCCCTTCTCCGCGTTTAGCGTGTGGGATTATGCCCGTCACAACTGTGACTAAAGCATTATGGAATATTCCAAAAGTGGAGCCATGAAAGAATCGGATAATCAGAAATGTGACCAGCCCGGATGGTATGAGATATGCCAACCCGATAATGAAAAAGAATATCGCCCCAAAGAGGATGAGCCTTCTTCGCCCAATCAGTTCAACGTATCGGCCGGAGAAAAGCCTGCCAAAAGCGCTGCCGACGACGAATACGCCCGCGACAAGGCCCGCCATACTTTCATTCACGCCGTACGTGGCCACAGCATATCCTGCGAATGTTGTCATCGTGATATAGAAGACCATCGACGAGAATAAGCCCGAAACTGTTGCTATGATAAAATCCTTAGTCCATATTCTTTGCGATTGATTATTTGCTGCCATTGTAATTATGCCTCCAAGCCGCTACCTTCGTATTGTGATTCAATTCCATAAAAAAACGCGTCGTATTTTCAACTGGACTTAGGTGAAAAACACAACGCATTGTACAAATATTATATCAAGACAAATTAAATTTAGTAAGGATTATTTTTGAGGATTATTTTTGAGGAATGTTTCCAATCAGGCGCCTAATTTCAAATGGGGTTATTTTCTGCTCTGAGCCGCCGCTCTGTTTAATTTCATTCTCAGGCTGATTGGGCAACCTACGCATTGTGATGCAAATTGACTGATTATTTGTGCGCTTTTCCCTCCGCCAATAATGTATTTTATCAAATGATATCCGTCATATGATTTCCCGCCAATTATAAGGCAATGTGATCTTTGAGATGTTCCTTCCTTTGAAAACTCTACACCGGATTCAATAGGAAGAAGTTTCACTATTTTGTTATATGGTATTCTAAAGGTGCGTTCACGGGATGCAAAATATATAGCCTTATTCGTTAATTCAAGCATTCCGGGACCAAAAAAGTAATTTTTATCGTATTCAATCGGATGGCTTTTACTCACTCCCATATTCATCCTGATTTTTTTTGTGACAGGTGCCGAAAAACCTATATGTGTTCGATCTGTACGCGTTTTCGCTTTTTTTTCTACATAAATTACATCAGACATTAAAATCAAACGGGCTTCATTTTGCGGAATGTTAAACGGCGAAATATGACTGCAAAGAGTATCTGATTTTTGTTGCCCAATAGAGCCGACAATCGCGAAGATTACGATAATCACAAATATAGTTCCAAACATTGCTATAAACCTCCTCTATTTTTCCAATCGGCGCACGTTGAATTTTCCATTATCTAATTCATATATTTCCCATTCCCCATGTACGCTATTCTTGGGGTTGTATAGTTCCACAACGCTTTTATTTTCTAAATCCGGACAATAGAGAAAATCGTAACGCTCGTCGTCCGCTATGCGAGATTTCATGTTCATCGGAAAATTTGTACGTGAAGATAGGTTTACGGTGTAAGAATAAATATCAGTCGTTATGGATTCCCTGTTTACCGCACCATATTTATCTTCAATCCAATCAAGTATCTCCTCATGCGTAAAAGATGATTTGTTCAAATTCTGCACGGCATCCCTAACCATCTCGCGATGAAAAGGCTTCCGACTTGATTTTGATTCATCGATTTCATAATAATTTCGACCATCTTCTTGACTGGAAGATGGAGAAGCTATCATATTTATTACTGGCATACTATTCCTAATAATACTTGGTTCTATTTCTTCAATAATTTTTACAATTCTCATAGTTGCATCTCCTTCATAAACATAGCAGGTACCTGATTTAAAATACAATGATTGGCAGTTAGTGGGTAAATTCTTTTGGATATTTGACTGGTATCCAAATGGTGATAATATTGTATTAATCATTCGCCCCACCGTATTTTTTACAAACACATCATAAAATGTGAATATTTCACAAGCGGTTTCATTGAAGTAGTCTTCAATTTCGCTTACGACAACAGATAATGCAGGTTTCCCTGCTTCCGAAGCGTCAACCATAGCAATGATGTTCCTATCGTATGACATTATCTCAAATACTTGTTTAGCATCGGAATCGTCTGCGAATTTTCCGCAAACCGGGTTATGAGTAATAAAATCTTCAAAAGTAGCTTTCATCTTGACCTCCTTATCATGTAAGTGAATTCAACTATCTAATTTTATGTAGTTGAATATAGTGCTATTATATGGTGTGGATGATTGGCTGTCAACCCTTTTTTTAAAATTTATTTTTTATAGAAAAATGAAAAGTTAAATTCCATGATTGATGTATATGGGTGGAATTTAGTCTTGCGATCAGAATTTGGTGGATAATGGGGTTTGGGGCGGAAGCCCCAGCGTGGGTTTGGGAGCGGA
>JAISKT010000066.1 GCA_031261295.1 Candidatus Symbiothrix sp.
AAAGGAAGTTTCAAATTGGGCATTATTCCGACCATTGCCACGTATCTTGTTCCGGTATTGCTTCACAAGCATCAGACCACTTGCAA
This sequence comes from Candidatus Symbiothrix sp., assembly GCA_031261295.1. Taxonomy (GTDB): domain Bacteria; phylum Bacteroidota; class Bacteroidia; order Bacteroidales; family Azobacteroidaceae; genus Azobacteroides. Next base: position 87 of record JAISKT010000066.1, read on the forward strand.
CGAAATTGAACTGACTTTGAAAGAAAGTACAACGAGCAATCTTATCAAGGATATATTGACCGGGACGTTGGATGGGGGAGTGTTGGCGGGTCCGATCAATCATTCCGGATTGCTGGAATATCCGGTTTACTATGAAAAATTTTATGCGTATGTGTCTCCGCTTGAGGATGTTTACAAAGAAAAAGAAATCAATTTGGATGAAATAGACATCCGGACTGTTTGGTTATTGGAAAACGAACATTGTTTAAGAGGCCAGATAGAACGTTTGTGTCAATTGAAGAAAAAATCTTCGGTTGAAGGCGCTTATTCCATTAAGTATGAATCGGGAAGTATTGATACGCTTACTCATGTGGTCGATTATAATCCCGGACTTACGATAATTCCGGAGATGCACGCTATGGGTTTGAGTGAGGAAAAACAGGAAAACCTGCGTGCTTCAAGAATATGACGGCGGTCAGGGAAGTAAGTTTGGTGGTCAGTAAAGAATATGTTCGCAAAAAGATGTTGAATAGCATTTTAGAGATTATCAGGAGTTCTGTTCCCAAATCCATGCAAAATCCGGAATTAAAAGCGTATGTAGTTGATTTGTAGTTCTATTTTTATTAACTTTGACCGTTTAATTTTAACAAATAATTTAATTCTTATATTTTATCATGAAACAGACACGTAGTATCAGTAGCTTATTGCTTATTTTTATTCTCTTTTCTTGCACACAAAAGAAGCAAGAAACCGCTGTGGTTCAGCAAGATATTCCGGTTATTCTGCAAGAACATCCGGATAAAGCTCTATTCACCAAATTAACTGACGGCGCCGGATTTATTTCGTTGTTCAATGGCACGGATTTGTCGGGTTGGTACACTTTCACCGAAAAGGGTGGGGTAAACAATGATGTAGAAAAGGAATTCCAGGTAGAAGACGGGGTTTTGCATTTCAATGGCGAACCGATGGGTTATCTTTCTACAAATGATTCATACAAAGATTATTACCTGCGTGTCGTTTTCCGTTGGGGAGAAAAGAAATATCCGCCGCGTTTGGATGATCCGCGCGACAGCGGTATTTTGTATCATTTTCCGGAAGATGCCGAAAATAAAATTTGGCCCCTTTCTATCGAATGCCAAGTACAGGAAAATGATTGCGGCGATTATTTCCTTGTAGGAGGAGCAACGGCCGATTCACCAAACGGTACGGGAGGAAGATTTATTCGCACCGCCAATTACGAAAATCCCAATCCGGAATGGAATACGATTGAAGTTATTTGCTTGGATGACAAATCGGAGCATTATGTGAATGGCCATTTAGTCAATCAGGCCTACAATCTGAGTGTTTGTGAGGGAAAAATACTTTTGCAATTGGAAGGAGCCGAGATTTTTTATAAGTCGGTTGAGTTATTGCCGCTGAAATAAAACTTAAAATAACCCTATCATTTATTGATAACCTGTCATTGCGGGCTTGACCCGCAATCCTCTGCTAATCGTTAATCACTCATTAACGACATTATGGGATTGCGGGTCAAGCCCGCAATGACAGAAACTTTGATTATCCGAATAATTCTTTGAAAGCTTCTTCGACTTTTTTGACTGCTTTTATTTGAATATTCAGTTTTTTAGCATCAAACCCTTTGAGGTTGTTTTGAGGAATCAGGATTTTATTGAATCCTAATTTCTCTGCTTCTAATATCCTCTGTTCTATTCGGTTAACCGGTCTTATTTCACCTGATAGTCCAACTTCTCCGCACATACCGGTTTCTTTTTCAATGGCAACATCCAAATTGGAGGAGAGGATAGCGCTGATGACCGCCAAATCCATTGCCGGATCATTGACCCGCAATCCACCGGCAATATTCAGAAAGACATCTTTTTGTCCCAATTTAAATCCGACCCGTTTCTCCAGGACAGCCAATAACATATTCATCCGGCGGATATCGAAACCGGTGGCGCTTCGTTGGGGCACTCCGTAGGCGGCAGTACTCACCAAGGCTTGCGTTTCAATTAAGAAAGGTCTAACTCCCTCAATAGCAGCAGCTATAGCCACTCCACTTAAACCTTCATGATTTTGTGTCAGCAGTAATTCCGAAGGGTTGTTGACTTCGCGCAAACCATTCTGGCGCATTTCATAAATTCCTAATTCAGAAGTACTTCCAAAGCGATTTTTAATATTCCGCAGAATGCGGTACATATAATGCTGGTCGCCTTCAAATTGCAGTACCGTATCCACAATGTGTTCCAATACTTTGGGACCGGCAATATTTCCTTCCTTGTTGATATGACCGATGAGTAGGACAGGGGTGCCGGTTTCTTTGGCGAATTTCAGTATGGCTGCAGAGCTTTCACGCACTTGACTAATACTTCCGGGGCTGGATTCAACCCGTTCTGTAAAAACAGTTTGGATAGAATCGACAATGACTACATCGGGTTTTACATTATTGATATGCGTAAAGATTTGTTCCAGATTGGTTTCGCAGACAATGAAGCAATTTTCATTATCGTCACCCAACCTTTCGGCTCTCAGTTTCAATTGTTTAGCGCTTTCTTCACCGGAAACATAGAGCGTTTTGTATTTATCCAATTTCAGGACGGTTTGTAAAACCAGGGTCGATTTACCGATTCCCGGTTCACCGCCAATCAAAACCAAGGATCCGGGCACTAATCCGCCACCTAAAACGCGGTTCAATTCCTGGTCGTTCATATCCATCCGGACTTCATCATCCGTTTGTATATCTTTCAATAAAAGCGGTTTAGACTTGAATGTCTCAAAATTGGATAATTCCGTCAACGATTGGGTAGGGGTTGCTTTACTAATCACTTCCTCCACATACGTATTCCATTCACCGCAGACAGGGCATTTTCCCAACCATTTGGGCGAATCATTACCGCATTGAGAACACACAAAAGCTGTTTTGATTTTTGCCATACATGTTTAATTTTTTGTTTAGGATATATTTTGAATAATAAATCAATGTCATCAATATCCAAATGAATAAGGACAAATTTTATCAGGTTCCAATCTGAAATAGTCTGACAGGAACTTTTATCATACGACCAAAACGCATGTTTGTCATGCAGCTTTTGGAGTAATTCTGATTTAATTTTTTCTTTTTCCAAATGAACCATTTTCAATTAAACATAATAGTAATTATATTGATTTCATACTATTTGTTTCTAACTTCCAAAACTTCCTCTTTCAGGCCTTCCGAAACAGCTTTTATCCGGATGTTTCCTTTTTGATGATTTCCTTGAATAACTACCAAACCTTTGCCGTTAAATAAATCGCGTTCCGGTTTTTTCAGGGAATTCAAATTCGTCGGGTCGCCATTGTCTGTGCCGACAATCTTTCCGGGACCTTCTACGGAAAACCGGATTAAATTGTTGGCTGTTGGAACTACATTTCCTTCTTTATCCAATACTTCGACTGTAATGAATGAAAGATTTTTTCCGCTTGCCTGAATTTCGCTTCTGTCGGCAGTCAAGCGAATGGAAATGGGTTCACCGGCTGTTTTGATTTCTTGGCTCAACACTTCTTTTCCGGCTTTGCGGGAAACGGCTTTTAATGTGCCGGGTTCAAACGGAACTCGCCATGAAATGTGTAGTTCATCTTTTTGTTTCGATTTTGTTCCTAAAGACTTGTCATTCAATAACAATTCTACTTCATCCGCATGATTGTAAAAAGCCCATATATCTACCAATTCGCCTTCTTTCCAATTCCAATGCGGAAAAACATGTAAAAGATCCTTGCCTGTCCATTCACTTTGATACATATAATAAATGTCTTTCGGGAAACCAGCTAAATCAATAATTCCGAAATACGAACTGCGTGCAGGCCATCCAAACGGTGTAGGTTCGCCCAAATAATCAAATCCTGTCCAAATATATTGCCCGGAAACAAAATCCGCTTTTTTGATGTATTTCCAGGATTCTTCGTGCGTATTTCCCCAGGGTACATGGCAATTATCATAAGCAGAACATTGAGATACTGGCGGTTGACCAAAGTTAATATCATTCTGCGAAGCCCAAATGTAGATACTATCCGAAGGCATTTGATAATAACTCCGGCTCATCAATCCCGAAATTGTTTCGGAAGCGATAAACGGCTTTCCGGGAAAATCTGTTTGCACTTTATCATAATCGTTTAAATTATAATTGAAACCGATAATCTCCAAAGCTCCCGATCGGAAAAGCGGATTATCCGGCGATGAACCGTTGCAAGCAGCTATAATCGGACGAGTTGGATCTAATTTTTTAACAATTGCAGCTAATTTGGGGGCGATGGAATCACTGCTTATCCACTGCTCCATAACTTCATTGCCGATGCTCCACATAAAAACGGACGAATGATTGCGATCGCGCCTGACCAAATCGGTCAGGTCTTTTTCGTACCTTTCGATCGCCCGGTAATTAACGGCAGAACCCAGACATCCCAAATCATGATGATCACATATTCCATTGATTTTCACCTGTTTACCATTCAAAATAAAACCTTTATCCGCATCAAATTCAAAAGAACGGATACCGACAGTTGTTTCGTATTCATCCACTACCCTACCCTTGATTTCCAATTGCGTAGTCAAGGTATATAAATTTGGATAGGTTCTTTTTCTCCCGAACTGTTTTTGATAGTTGTCTGAACTCGGATAATTGCTTCTTTTTCACTTATTTGCGGAGTCGTAACGTAGGTTCCCCCACAAATCAATATGAACGGGATGGGTCAAAACCAAGCGGACATCCCGGTAAATTCCCGAACCGGAATCCCAACGGGAATTGGGCTGTTTGGAATTATCCACGCGCACAGCAATCACATTTTCCTCTCCCACACGAATATAGGGTGTTAAATCGTAACGGAAAGAATATATCCATTGGGACGAAAACCGATGGAATGGCCGTTTATCCACACTTCACTGCACCAGTAAACTCCGTCAAAATCAACATATACTTGTTTGTTTTCCAATGATTTATCTACCGTAAATGTTTTCCGGTACCACCCCACTCCACCGGGCAATGCACCGCCACTGGGTGTCGCCGGATAGTCCACAGAGAAATCACTTTCGATGCTCCAATCGTGCGGCAAATCAAGGGTCCGCCAACCGGAAACATCCACATCGTTAGCCGAATAATCGGCTATACTATCGGCTAATGTAAATTGCCAATCTTCCGTAAAATCAATGACTTGGCGCTCCTTCTTTTGAGAAGTGCAAGCGCATAAAAGACAAAGTGTAATAATTACTAAATAATTTTTCATGATGTCTATTTTAAATATTCTTTTTTCTCCTGTCATTGCCTTGGCCTGCAATCCCAAGAAAATCGTTAATAACTATTATTCAATGTTTTACTTTTCTTTTTTTGAGGCAACTATTTGCTCCAATAAACTATTCTTTTCCTGTTCAATCTTCAGCATGCGTTCGTAGAGTTCAACAATTTTCTCAATTGGATTAAAAATCGGCTGATGACAGAACGGTGCAACGTTAGCTGCGTTAATTGTATTAGCTATTACATTAATGGCCGACTCATCATTAAAGTTTTTAATAGCATCAGCTGGAATGTTCAAGATTTTCGAAACTTTTTCTAAAATTTCATCATCAATTTGCTCCTTTTGCTCCAATTTCGACATGGCTTGCTGTGTCATGCTTAGCCCAACGGCAATAGTGTCTTGCTTAACACCTAACATTTCACGCAAACGCTTGATATTCTGCCCGTGATGAATAGTAGTTGGATATATTGTTTTCATTTTAAATAAATTTGCAAATTATGCTGACAAATGTACACAGAATATTGGTAAAATACAAACCGTGCGATACAACCAACCAAGTTGTGTTTTACAACCGATAAATGTTAATACTATCTTTTTATTTTTCTTTCCTTTGCCGAAAGAATGAAATTTTAAGTTTTTTAGAATGTTAGTAAAAGATTTATCAGAAGATTTAATAGATAAAATCATTGTGAACGCGGAATTAAAATCCGATAATTTTATCAAAAAGTTAAAAATGAGTATGTTTTTTACTTTTTTGAAAAAAACGCTGTTTTCTTTGGTTAGAAAAATGGGGATTTCTATATGAACAATGATTTATATCTGTT
>JAISKT010000084.1 GCA_031261295.1 Candidatus Symbiothrix sp.
CACTGAAAATCAATGCTATTTACGATTCGATACCCTCGCAGGCAAGCAAAGAAAATAAAAAATTCAAGTACAGCGAAGTCAAAAAAGGTTCTCGCTCCGACGACTATTTAGTTTCGCTGGGTTGGCTCGAAAACAGCGACTTGATTCGTAAGGTTTTGGCAATTTACGAGCCAAAAATTCCGTTAAAGTTTTACGAACAACAACATATTTTCAAACTTTTTATTAACGATGTCGGGCTGCTTGGGGCAATGATAGGTATTCATTCAGAAACGATTTTGAAAGGCAATGCCCTCTTTACCGAATTTAAGGGAGCATTAGCAGAACAGTTTATCTGTTCACATTTATATGACAATTTTCGCAAAATGAATTACTGGACTACCGAACAATCTACAAACAAAATTGATTTTTTGTTGCAGGCGTGGGATACCTCCGTGCCCGTTGAAGTAAAATCGGGGTTCAACACGCAGGCAAAATCGCTCAAAGTATTTAGAGAAAAATATCAGCCGAAATTAAGTTTTCGCCTGTCGCTGAACGACTATAACAAATCAGATGATTTGATTGATTTACCGCTTTATGCAGCACATTTAATTCCAAAAATAATAGAAGAATATAACAAAATGGATACGCAATTTGCATAAATTGTGCGGCAAGAAATAGAAATGACAATGTAAACCACCGAAATCAAAAAAGACCGACAAATAATTTTTCAATCTGCTTTCTCAAATCGGCCCGTTTTCCTGTAAAGTTGTTGACAATCAGGGAAACTGCATACCGTTTATCTCCTTTTTCTATATAGCCGGAATACGATTGCACATTCGTGATGCTGCCGGTTTTTAAATGCGCTTTTCCTTCCAAAGGTGTATTTTTCAGGAAAGAAATGACAGTGCCGTCTTTCCCCGCAACCGGCAGAGATTTGTAAAAAGCGCCTGCCGGCCCGGTTTTTTTATCCATATAAACCAGCATATCCAGTAGAAAACCTGCTGATATGGCATTCTGAGGGGAAGTCCCGCTCCCGTCAAACATAAACAAGGCGCTTGAATCCAATCCTTTTTCTTTCCAATAAACGGGGATTTCAATGTTTTTCAAGAGCGTTAACACCTTATATATATGTTCCGCATAATGATTATTGCTCCGCACATTGATTACCCGTACCATCGAAGCCAGGTCAGGCGAACGCACCGCGCCCAATGTTGTTTCTTTTTTCGGCATTTTCGGGTCAAGCCGGTAAGTCGTTGTCCGGCCGTTCACGTTGATTCCGTGATTTTGTAAATAGGAACGGAAATAGTAAGCCAGAAATAACCCCGGATCAGGCAGATCTCCCCGGGCGGCGAAAGAAGCTTTATGAGCCGGAATGCTTCCGTACAAACGCCTTTGATTAGAAAACGGAAATCCAAAAATATAGGAATCGTCTGAAGTAGCGGACGATGCCTTTATTTCATTCGTGAATTGCAAATCGTTCATCGGAGGGTCCGTATATAAAATTTTGGTTTCACTTCCGGGAGCAAACGACTGTAAATAAACGCGGTACATATTGTCAAATACGCTGATGCCGTAAATCCCCGGCGCGTAATAATTCCCAATATCTTCCAACAACCACTTGGGCGAGACGCCTTCATAACCGTACAACTGATCCAACACAATCAGATCGCCCGAAATATTCTTAATCCCGGCCTTGTTGAGGATTGATAACCATTTACTTAAAAAATAGTCTTTCGTGTTTCCCAAAAATTCCGATCCCAAAGTAGGATCGCCGGCGCCTTTTATATATAAATCTCCATTTAAAGTATTGTTTTGAATCACGCCATCATACAACAATGGTGTTTCAAACTGAAAATTTTCACCCAGCGCATCCAAAGCAGTGGCCGTAGTTACGAGCTTCATATTCGATGCCGGTGTCAATGCCTGGTTTTCATTGTGGGAAACAATAATTTTTCCGGTTGTCAAATCAATCGCTTTTAAACTGACTGACGCATGTTTCAAATTTTCCGATTGAAGGAATGTATTTAAGGACGCCGGTTGGGTTTGTCCGGCCAACTGAAATCCTGTAAACAGGAAATACGTAATAATTAAATAGTAAATCTTCCTTTTCATGGTTGCAAAACTACTAATTTATGCGTATTACTCCAAAAAACTATTCCATTTTATTTGCAGATTAAAATAAATTACCTACCTTTGCACTCGCTTTAAGCAATCGGAGATTTGCTAGCTCAGCAGGTAGAGCACATCCCTTTTAAGGATGGGGTCCTGGGTTCGAGCCCCAGGCAGATCACCAACGAAAAACCCTCTTAAACCATTGGTTTAAGAGGGTTTTTTCTTTTTCTTCCCGGATAAACGAAGTGCAAAAAAATGATAAATAAAAAAATGTTTAATAAAACTATTAATTTGATCTTTTTATGTTATTTTTGCAAAAACGATGAATTATGAGACTCGTATATTTTTTTTCTCTATTGATGATCTCGTTTCCTGTTTTCTCTCAGGAAATGGTTAATGAAAATATGAAAAGAGCACAAGAGTGTTTTGCTCGTGTAGATGCATCCAACAGTTTCAAAGATAACCTGAACCAAGTGGATATGAATATATTGCCGATGGCTATTAACCAATCAATCCATAATATGGATGTCACATTGGCCGTGAATAGCGCTGAATTTTTTCCTGATCATACCGTATTGGAGGTATTTCTCCGCCTTGAAATTCCCAACAGGGAAAAACCGCTAATGTTCGGCGCGAAAGGAATTAAACTTTCACATGACGGGGATATTATTGGAGATGCCAGACTGTCGCTTCTCAGCAATATAGATATACCGATGAGGGGAAACAATATCTTGCTAAGGATAAAAGGAAATTACGATAACAAAACCGGACAATCGGATGATTTATCTTATGTCAGTATTGATTGTAAAGGATTAAAGCAGTTGGGTTTGGCTGCGGAAATTGAATTTTCGGATAAATTGTGTGTGCCTGTTGATGCGAATGGAAAAGTTATTCCGAATAGGAAAGTAACCGGAGAATTTCAAACGGAAATAGACAATTGGAGCGATATTCTGGCGCGTGTTTCTCTTCCTTCATTTGAGATAAAAGGTTTGAAAGGTTTTATCTGGAACATAGAAGATGCTATATTCGATTTTAGTGATCTGAAGAACGATCAATTGTTGGTTTTTCCTCCGGAATACAGGGAATATCTTATTCCGGGCAACGAGGTTTTGTGGAATGGAGTATATATTAAAAAATTATCAGTCACCTTGCCTCCTCAATTTTCTACGAGTGATAAAAAAAGAGCCGGTTTTTTAGCCGAAGGAATGATTATTGATGAAAACGGGATTACCGGTGTTTTTAGCGCAAATAATCTGATTGCTTATGACCAAGGCGATGCCGGCGGTTGGGCTTTTTCGGTCGATAGCTTTTCATTGAATTTATTGGCTAATCATCTGGAAAAAGCTCAATTTAGCGGAATGATAGGACTTCCTGTTTCTCAAAATTCAAGATTATCGTATGACGGTTTGATTTCGGACGATGACACCTATATTCTGAAAGTGGGCAAAGTGGATACCTTGTCTTTCGACCTGTTTCATGCAAAAGCGGAATTGGATCCCAATTCTTATATTGAATTTAAGGTAGTGGAGGACCAATTTCGTCCCGAAGCCATGCTGCATGGACGGATGGGAATTTATGTAGAGAAAGACGCTCCCCCAAATAATTCAACGGGTTCTACCGGAAATAAAAAGTCGCTTATGGCTTTTGAGGGAGTCGAATTCAGAAGTCTTCACTTACAAACCCGGGCGCCTTTTTTAAGTGTTGAATATTTTGGCTATAAAGGCGATGCCCAATTGGCCAATTTTCCTATATCCATTAAGGAGATTGCTTTAAGGGCTACGAATAGAGAGGCTGTATTGGGTATTGACCTGGATGTAACCTTGATGGACGGAACATTTAAAGGAGGTACCCGGGTGGAGATTGTGGGAGTCATGGAAGAAGGAAGACTGCATAAATGGAAATACGACCGGTTTAACCTGAACCGGATCAATATAGAAGCGACTATTGGCGAGATAATGACCTTAAAAGCCGGATTAACCCTTATGAACGATGATCCGGTTTATGGCGATGGTTTCGGTGGAGATATTCACTTGAAGTTTACGGAAAAAGGGCCGGTAGGAGGATTAGAAGCCGAAATGCGGGGAATGTTTGGCCGGAAAGATTTCCGTTATTGGTTTATTGACGGTATTGCTAACCTGCCTACAGTGGGGATTCCTATCGGACCGGGTATCAATCTTACCGGTTTTGGCGGGGGTGTTTCTTACCGGATGAAACCGGACGGATTGAAGAACGGTAGCTCGGGACAGATACTAACCGCAACAGCTATGACTTATGTCCCCGATGAAAGTTATGCTTTGGGAGTGAAAGCCTCTGTGGTATTTGCCATTCCTAAAAAAGAGGTGGCACAGGGAGAAGCTTGTTTTGAATTGGCTTTCAATAATAAAGGAGGACTGAATTATGCCGGATTTTACGGATATGCTCAATTTACGGCAGCTATCCCCGGTTTAGACAATATCGAATCGGTGATTGGAGATAAATACAAGAAACTCATTGAGAAAGAAAAAGAAATCGCAAGTAAATTACCGGGACAGGTGATAAAGGCGCTGGAAAGCGCTAAGCAATACAACCCCGGAGAAGCAGGCGAATTATATGCCGATCAAGATAAAATCGGAAAAGCTAATTTTACAGCGGCGATAGGTATTCAGTTTAATTTTGCCCAATCCTCATTTGATGCTAATTTTAATTTATATGTGAATGCCGCCGGCGGAGTGATCCGGGGAAGTTCTTCCAACAACCGGGCCGGCTGGGCCTTATTGCATATTGATCCGAAAGATTGGTATATTCACATGGGAACTCCTACCGACCGTATCGGACTGAAAATAGGCTTCGGAAGTATCCTGAACATAGAAACCGGTTCGTACCTGATGGTGGGTTCGCAAATTCCGGCAGCTCCGGGACCTCCTTCGGAAGTAGCTGCTATCTTGCATGAAACGCCTCAGAGCCTGGACTATATGAAAGACCTGAATACCATCGGGGCGGGTAAAGGTTTTGCTTTCGGTTCCAGCCTGAGAATCAATACCGGTGATTTGACATTCCTTATTTTGTACGCAAATTATTCGGCAGGAATGGGTTTTGACCTTATGCTTAAAGACTATGGCGATGCCGAGTGCAAGGGACGAAGCGGCGCTATCGGTATCAATGGCTGGTATGCCAACGGGCAGGCTTATGCTTACATGCACGGGGAGTTGGGTGTAAAAGTGAACCTTTGGTTTATGAAAGCGAAAGTACCCATCATCACCGCCGATTTTGCGACCCTGATGCAAGCCCGGTTACCTAATCCAAGTTCATTTAAAGCTTATTTGGCCGTACAAACGAAAGTCTTGGGATTGATTAATGTCAATTGCCGGTTCAAGATATTGATAGGGGATGAATGTGAATTAGTCCTGCCGGGAAGCAGCCCGTTGGATATGTATATGATAAGCGATTTGTCGCCTTCGGATCACTCCAACGATATAAGCGTGTTTACAGCTCCGCAAGCCACATTCAATATGGCTATCGGGAAAGCATTTACGGTGCAGGACGATAAGGGTGAAAAAACCTACCGGATCCAACTCAAGGATTTTATCCTGAATGACGGGCAAAATATTGTGGGTCAATTGGAATGGAATACCGGTAAAGATGCGGCTTCTTTCTATTCACACGATGTATTGCCTTCGCAAAAAGACCTTACGGCCACCGTCAATGTGACGTTTGAAGAATATAAAGGAGGTAAATGGGCTCCGGTATATACCTCCGGGAAGGAAGCGATGGAAACGAAGCAAGTCTCTTTCAAGACGAATGAAGCGCCGGATTATATCCCGTTGGAAAATGTTGTTTACTCTTATCCGGTAGCCGGACAAAAATATTTCCTGAAAGGTGAAAGTAACAAAGGCTATGCCCAATTACGCATGGGCCAACCCTATCTCTTTCCGTCCGGTATGGAAAGTAAATTGACAATAGAAGATCCGTCCGGCCAAAAACAACAAGTGGATTTTACTTATGATTCGGGCAAAAACCGGATTGAATATACAATGCCCGGCACGCGCAACCAAACGGATTATACACTCAGCATCCTTTCGTTTGCTAAAGGAACGGATACAGCCGGAGAGGCAAAAACGCAAAGCGAATCGTTACTGAATAGCGAAGAGGAAGGCAACATTGCCGTTGAAAGCAAACAGGCTTCGGCAGCCATACGTTCCGATATCGGTAAGGTGTTGCTGACGTATGATTTTTCTACCGGTAAGTACGATACATTCAGCCAAAAAGCGGATGCCATACAAAAAGGGCAGGCGGCGGTTGTCAAACTGAGTTCGGATGTTTTGATGTTTGAATACGAAACGCAAAACATGGAGCCTTTCGATTTGGCGGAGCTGACCGGATTGGCCCAAAGTGAGAATAAACCGCTGATTTCGGCTCAGGCCACCTTAGAGGATAGTTATTATAAAAATAAGGTGTATCCGCTTATTTACCAGGATTATCCTGTGCAGGGAACGATTCACCTGAAAACCCGGAACGCCGATGCGTACGGGGCGCCTCCGGTAAAAGCTTTACCGGTAATGAGTACTTACCTGAACCAGATAGAAGCGGGTAATTTTACCGGATTAGTTACCAAACGTTTCCCGTATTATTACAATTTACCGGCAATATATAAAAGCGACTTCATCGATCTGCAAAGCCAGGTGATTAATACCTATTTAAATACACCGGCGAATCCGGCTTATATACGGTTTGTCAACGGATATTTCCCGTTTATCTTGCCGGGATACTATAAGATAAAATTGCAGTATGTTTTGCCGGGTGGCGCATCCGGTTCTTCATCGACATTCGATTATTACAACTTTATCAATTAGGAATTATGAATTATGAATTATGAGTTATGAGTTATGAGTTATTTTATTCAACATATAAAGGGCTTTGTAATTGCAATTGTTGTTTTGGTTTGCAGTTTGTCCCCTGTTTTCGCGCAAACCTATCCTGTGCAGGCCAATGTGTATATCGCGCCTCCTTACAGCAGTTATTTGAGTGATTATTATACGGGCAGCCGTGAGAAGCTGATAGTGACTTTGCTCAACCGCGACCAGCAAAAGCCGATGCTGGAAGTGCGCCTTCGGATGACTATTACGGCAGTCAACGGCTTGAAGCTGCAAAGCCGGGAGGAATCGAATTATCCAGGCATCATCCTGGACGCCGGTATCCCGGTGCGTCTCACCCCGGAAGACCTGGCGCCTTATTTCCGGACGGAAAACCTGTTGACGCAAGGCTCTTTCCGGGAAGGGAAATTGCCTGACGGGATGGTGGAATTCAGCTTCCAGGCGATTGAACGCTATACGGGCAAAGCGCTTTCGGCGATGGGAACGGGCCGGTTGTGGCTCACCACCCAAAAACCGCCCCTGCTGCGCCTGCCGGACAATAATGATGATATCGCGTTCCTCGAACCGTTGAATATCCGTTTCCAATGGGAACCCCAACACCGCAACCTGTCGCAAGTGGAATATGA
>JAISKT010000099.1 GCA_031261295.1 Candidatus Symbiothrix sp.
CGTCTTTTTCTTTTCAATCACCCGGCCGTTTTCCCGGATTTCCTTTACAAACATCGGGCGCACCAATTTACCGTTGTTGGCAATGGCATTGAAAAACGACAAGGTATAAATCGGCGGAATTTGAGTTTCGTATCCGAATGACATCCAAGGCAAAGTGGAGCGCGACCAGTATTGGGCCGTACTGTCTTTCGGATGGCGGATACGGGGCACGCCATAACCCGGAATTTCCAATTGCATATCTTTATTCAGCCCGATCCGGTAAATGCCGTCCACATATTTTTCGGGATGATTGCCGTAAGCCCGCATAATCAGGCGGGCCACTCCGATATTGGACGAATAACGGATACTCTTCGCAGCGGTAATCATGCCGTAACCTCCGCGGTTGGCATTGTGGTCTTTCAGCGTTTGTCCGGCAATCTGCACCACGCCGTTTCCCGTATCGACCGAATCTTCAGGATGGATTAATCCGTCTTCCAAAGCCACCATCATGGAAACGACTTTGAAGGTAGAGCCGGGTTCGCTCAAATCGGAAACCGCATAATTTTTGGTTTCCCGCCAGATGCCTTCGCCTACGCGGCCCATGTTGGTAATCGCTTTGATTTCCCCGGTGGCCGTTTCCATGACAACGGCAGTACCGGATTCGGCATCAATTTCCCGTAACTTGTTTGTCAGCGCTCTTTCGGTAATATCCTGTATATTAATATCAATTGTGGAAACAATATCTTTTCCGTTGACCGGCCGTACATCAATGACATCAATGAACCGTCCGTTTACTTTGCGGCGGGTACTGATTCCCGGTTCGCCGCTGAGTAAGCCATTGTAATACATTTCAAGGCCGTTTTTGCCGCCTTTTTCAAATTCACCGTAAATATCTCCGATGGTACGTTGCGCCAATGTGCCGTACGGATTGGTTCTTTTCACCAACTCTTTGTAATACAAGCCGGATTTGTTTATCCCCTTGTTGAAATAAGGCATTTTGCGGATGGCTTTCAATTGGATGTAATTGACCTCAGGAAGCGGCAAGCGGTATTCGCGGCTTTTGCGGACAATTTTTTTATCCTGGTTGTGATTGGCGGCTATTTGGTCCGCCTCTTTCATCCGCATATTCCAACCGGCCATCAGCTGATTTTCATATTCCCCGGCCGATTTTTGAGGAAACAGTTTATTCAATTCGACAGCCAGCGGCCGGACGTATTTTTTTAACGTATCCACTTTTATCCCGTCTGCCCAAAAATCAATATACAACCGGTAACGGGACTCGCTGGTGGCCATCAATTCCATATTGGCGGAATAGATATTTCCGCGCGTGGCCAAAACCTGCACATTGGGACGTATCTGTTTTTCGCCGATTTTCCGCCAAGCATTTCCGTCAACAAACGAAGTGTAGCAGGCCTTTCCGAAAATCAGAGCGGCAATCAACACTACGACTGTTGCTATTAAAAAGTAATATAAAATTATCTTTTTGTTGATGGATTGCTTCGAGGACATACACTTTTTTATTTATAGATTTCAAATGCCGGCGTTTTTGAAGTTGACAATGCAATTCCCTTCCTCTCCAACAAATCTTCGATTTGTGATTGGCAACTATTAGAGGTCAATTGAGTGGAGATAATCAGGTTTTCGTACTTTACGTCTTTCAACTGATTTTTCAAATCCTCAATTTGCGATAGTTTTTTCATGCAGGAATATCCGTTGCTGATAAAAAGGATTATCAGGATTACGATAAGAACCAGCAGTTGAGACTGTTTTGTAACAAATTCTTCTTTCAAAATTTCCCCGATAAAAAGTTGTTTGAGGAGATTTTTCTTTTTCTTTTTTGTTTCTTCCGTACTCATAATTTTTCAACTATTCTTAATTTTGCGCTTCGCGAACGCGGATTTTGCCTGATTTCTTCTTCGTCCGGAACAATCACTTTATTATTAATCGTTTGGAACGGCGAATGGATATTTCCATAAAAATCTTTTTTTATTTCCCCTTCAAAATTGCCGGTCTTGAAAAAGTTTTTGACTAACCGGTCTTCCAATGAGTGATAGGTGATGACGACCATTCGTCCACCCGGTTTCAACAGTTGTCCTGCCTGTTCGAGCATTTCTTTCAAAGCATCCATTTCGCCGTTTACTTCAATCCGCAAGGCTTGAAAGGCTTGTGCCAGGTATTTTTTCTCTTTTTCCCTTCCGAAAAACGGTTTCAGGATCTCCAGGAAATCAGGAATTGTCTGTATTTTTTTAGTGTTCCTCGCTTGTACAACGGCCCTTGCGATGCCCCTTGAACTGCGCAATTCGCCGTACAAATAAAACACATCGGCCAAGGCTTCTTCCGCATAGGTGTTGAGTATTTCGGCAGCCGTTTTTCCGGCGCGTTTATTCATCCGCATATCCAACTCGCCTTCAAAACGGAAAGAGAATCCACGTGTTTCATCGTCAAAATGATGGGAAGAAACGCCCAAATCGGCCAATAAACCATCCAGTTCTTTCACGCCTTCCCAATCCATGAAATTGGTCAGGTAGCGGAAATTTCCCCGTATGAAAGTGAATTGTTTATTCGGGAGAATATTTTTTTCAGCGTCTGCATCCTGGTCAAATCCGTATAACCGGCCTTTGCCTTTCAGTTGTTCCACTATTTTCCGGGCATGGCCGCCGCCGCCGAAAGTCACATCCACATACATTCCCTCCGGCCGGATATTCAGTCCGTCAATACTTGCCTGCAACAGGGCCGGCACGTGATATATCAATGTTTCATTCATGGGTACCGGATTTACTGAGAAATTTACGCGCATTCGTTTTAAAAACCTCGTTGTTCTTTTTTATAAATTCTTCGTATTGGATGCGGCTCCAAAGTTTAATCGTATGGTTTACGCCGATAAAGCGGACATCATTGGTAATACCGGCCAACTGCATGTACCGTTTCGGAATGAGAATGCGGCCGATAGAATCCATTTCCAACAATTCCGAATCGGAAACAAACTGTATATAAAAATCTTGTTGCTCTTCGTCGTATTCGTCCAACCTTGCCCGAAGCTTGGTCAATTCCTCTTCCCAGGCGCTGACGGGATATAAAACCAAACAATCTTTATAGATATCTTTTCGTAATACAAGACGCGCATCTTCTGCTGTTTGCAGGATTTTCCGGAAAGTCGCAGGCACACAAATCCTTCCTTTGGCATCCGCTTTTGCATCTATATTTCCGATAAAATTATCCATTTTTGTTAACCAATTATTTTACAGCGTAAAAGTATATAATTTCCCACAATTTTCCACTTTTTTATTAAATTAATTTTTCACCAACTTATTAACAGGTTATCATTAGGTTAAAATATTGAAAAATAGGCTATTAATATTATCTTCTTCAAGTGGGATAGAGGATAGGCTGTTCATATCATTTTTTTATTTACTTTTGCAATACGTTAAACTGCAAAAATAAGATTATGAGCAATATTAATTTCGATTTAACAAAAATAAAGGCGTTTGTCTTCGATGTGGACGGAGTTCTTTCGCCCGATTCCCTTCCGTTGCATCCCAGCGGAGAACCCATGCGTGTGATTAATACCAAAGACGGTTATGCGATGCAATTAGCTGCCAAACAGGGGTTTCAATTGGGAATTATCACCGGAGGAGATACCGAATCGGTGCGCAAGCGTTTCGAAAGTTTAGGGTTTCAGCATGTATATTTGAAGGCTAAACATAAAATAAATGAATTTAAGGATTTTCTTCAAAAGACGGACTTGCATCCGGAGGAAATTTGCTATGTAGGAGACGATATTCCGGATTATGAAATCATGGAAAAGGTAGGATTACCGGCGTGTCCGGCCGATGCGGTTCCGGAAATCAAAGCGATTGCCAAATATATTTCCGACCGGAAAGGAGGGCAAGGCGTGGGAAGGGATGTGATTGAGCAAGTGTTGAAAGCCCAGGATAAATGGATGAAAGCGGATGCATTTGGATGGTAAAGGGTATGAAAAACTATTTAAGCAGATATTTAATCAGAAGTTTGACATATTGTTCCTGTAAATCATTAAGAACTTTATCTTGATATTTATCAATATGATGCGCCTCTATTGCGATTAATACAAATCCAACAGCCATTCCTATTATTGACATAAATATGAAAAATACAGGAAAGAAATCAGGATTATACAAAACACAGCAATTTAATGTAATTGCAGCAATTGAGCTTAAAATACTTATGATAATTCCAAGTTTACCACAGCCAATTCGACGTTTCATTGAGGTTTAATTTTATTTTGCCGTAAGCCCCAAGACGGCCGATTTAAAACAAAAGCGTGGGACTACACTTATCTACCAAAGAGAGGCTCTGCTAAGCCCATACAGGATAAATAGGGAAGATACCCACACCTAAACGTGAGCATTATCTCTCCTATACTGTCCTATATATTGAAATTTAGCAGATTTCTCTTTGACAGGATAACAGCTAAACGCGTTCTAAAATGTTTTTAATCGGAACACTCCGATTGTTTTGCAAATATAATAACAATAAACAGAAAAAAGAATTGATTGATTGAAAAATCAAATGAATTTACTATTTTTGTGCTTTATTTAACTACTTAAAAAATATAGATTTATGACACATCCAATAAAAGACACTCCAATCCTGACAGGAAAAAATGCAAAGCGTTTCCGTGAAGCAATGGAAAATATCAAACCCATGCCTGAACATGAAGAGAATAGATAAGGCAAAACATACGGAAATTCCCTTAACAATTCAAAAAGAGTTACTCTTAAATGGAAAATCAGTTGCGATTCTTGCAGGAAGTGAGTTTTCCAAAAAAGAAGGAATAACACTCACACAACAAGTATCAGACTATTATAATTCATTAGGTGGAAAAGTAATGTCGCCTGTTTATGGTGATATTATTTTAGACAAACAAGCTGTTGAAGATGATTTTGCACATGGAGTTGGAAGAATAAAAGCGATTGCTTTTGCAGCCGTTCCTGATGTTATTAAAAAAGGAATTATCATTTTACTATTAGGAAAACATAAAAAAGACGAAAAAATATTAAGTGCAATGATTGCTGCGCCAATTACTATTGGTATGGACGAATACATAGGAGTGGTTGTTATTCGGCAATATCATTCCGGCAACAAGAAACTTTATCAAATACCAGCTACGAATCAAGGAGTTATGCTTGAATCCTCTATTGGCAGTTCTAATCCGGCTCAAATACCAGCTACCAATCAAGGAAACATTGCAAAGATACTACAAAATATTATATCTGCCAAATGTGATTGAATTTTCCATTCAACACGCGCCATTGAAATTGTAACTGATACTGAACTTCGACAAAAAGATTGGGAAATGTATTATCCGGAAGGAGATTCCGATTACTCTCTCCTCCGATTTGTACCGGACAAGTTGACAGTGTACTCGAATTTTTCAGTAACAACAAATTATTTATGAAATATTATTTGTTCCTTGACGAATGCGGAGACCAAAATTTATACTCAAAACGGCAAACAGCATGGGTTAAAAACATTTCCTATTTCTCATGCAAAAAAAATGTATTATTTTTGCGTTAATTATGTTAGAAAATTTATCAAAATATAAGATTATATTGGGTTCCAATTCGCCCCGGCGCAAGGAATTATTATCGGGATTGGACTTGAATTATGAAGTAAAAACGCTTCCCGATATTGAGGAAACCTATCCCGGTACGTTGTGGAAAGAAGAAATTCCGGTTTATATCGCCCAATTGAAAGCCTCTGCTTACAAGCAATTCATTGAAGATGACACGTTCCTGATTACCGCCGATACCATTGTCTGGTTAGACGGCCGGGTCTATGGCAAGCCGAAGGACGAAGCAGATGCGAAAGAAATGCTCCGCACCTTATCCGGCAAAACACACGAAGTCATTACGGGCGTTTGCCTGACAACCAACGAAAAGCAGCAAGTTTTTCATGCGGTTTCTTCCGTCAAATTCGCCCCATTGGATGACGCTGAAATCGATTATTATGTCACGCACTATAAGCCTTACGACAAAGCCGGCGCTTACGGCGTACAGGAATGGATAGGCTATATCGGGGTGGAAAACCTGAGCGGCTCGTTTTACAACGTGATGGGATTGCCGGTGAGGATGCTGTATAAATACCTGAAAGAATGGAACGCGGATTAAGTGATTAGCACATTCAAAAAATTGCGTATATTTGCAACTCATTAACAAATGTGCGTATGGAAAATAATTTGATGGAACTGGAAGAACAAATCGTTCAGATGCTGAAAACCGTTTACGATCCCGAAATTCCGGTTAATGTATATGATTTGGGACTCATTTACGGAGTAGATGTCGATGACGATAAAAATGTCGTTATAACGATGACTTTAACGGCTCCTGCCTGTCCCGCTGCCGATTTTATTGCCGAAGATGTCCGGATGAAAGTCGCTTCCATTCAGGGAGTGAAAAGTGCGGAAGTCAAAATCGTGTTTGAACCCGAATGGCATCAGGGTTTGATGAGTGAAGAGGCCAAATTGGAATTAGGATTCTTATAAAACATGGCCAAAGACAAGATCTATTTCGCTTCCGATATGCACTTCGGTTCTACTATTTTTGAAGATCCGAAAGTGACTGAAAAACGTTTTACCTGCTGGTTAGACCGTATTCAAGCGGAGGCTAAAGCCCTTTATTTATTGGGAGATATTTTTGATTTCTGGTTCGAATACAAGCAAGTCGTTCCCCGCGGATTTACCCGTTTCCTGGGTAAAATAGCCGAAATGCATGACAATGGCGTGGAAATTCATTTTTTTATAGGCAACCACGATATTTGGATGTTTGATTATCTGCCGCAGGAAGTGGGAGCAATCATCCACCGGAAACCCTTGACGGTCGAACTCAGCGGGAAAAAATTCTATCTGGCTCACGGAGACGGTTTGGGCGATACGTCCCGCTCTTTCCGGTTGATCCGATCCATTTTTCATAACCGGGTTTGCCAGTTTTTATTCGCCCGGGTACCGTCGCGGTGGGGAGTGGGTTTTGCGCATTGGTGGTCGAAACACAATAAAAAAAGGGATATAGCCGATCCGGCCCCTTATTTTGGAGAGGATAAAGAACATCTGGTACTTTATGCCAAAGCGTATATCAAAGAACATCCGGATATTGATTACCTCATTTTTGGTCACCGGCACATCCTGTTGGATTTGATGCTCAACCGGAAAACACGAATGATGATTATCGGCGATTGGATGCAGTATTTTTCTTATGCGGTATTTGACGGAAAAGAATTAGTTCTCGAACAGTTTCAATAGGGCGTAATTTTAACGATAAAAACAAATATTATTTAAAAAATTTACAAACAATGAAAAAGTTAATATCTCTTTTCGTATTCTTAGCTTTTATCGGTTGTGATAATAATGTGGAAGAGCCGGAACAAGAAGAAGCTGTTATCAAAATCCATGCTTTTTATACTGCTGTAGAAACAGGGAATAATAAATATCCGGATTATGGCTCCAAAGTGTTTATTTATTATGACATCTATAGTATGGATATTGCAGGATATTCCTATGAAGACGAAGGAAGATTCATTCATCGAGGCGATACTATTTTACCGCAACAAAAATCGACAATTGACATAGATGGTAATGCTATTTTATTTCCAACCTATACGGATAGGAAAATTACGATTGTTGTCGAAAGTTATCACTATCCGGGAAGACTTGCTACTGCAAGTTATTCCGATATAACTTTTCCCACCTACGGTAATATAGATGTAACGCTTACCACTAATCCATAACAAGGATAAATTTTAAACATCTCACAACAATTTATTTTTCAATATTGGCACATAATTTAGATTTATTTAATATACTTGCCTCTTGTATCTTTGAAATTTTAGTCTATCTTTGCTGCACTAATTATAACAATATTAATATATAGCGAAAGTATGAAAAAGGGTTTATTCTTTTTAATTATGGTAGCTGCTTTGACTGTGACTTCTGTTAACGCTCAGGATGTTAAAAAAGAATGTCATGAGGCAACAAAAAAAGAATGTTGCGAAGCAAATAAAGCAAAAGAGGCAAAAAAAGAGTGCTGCGCAGAAAAAAAGAAAGAGGCAGCTGTAGAAAAGAAAGATGATTTCCGCACAAAAGAATCTGCCGAAAAGAAAACTTGCTCTGCTAAAAAAGAAGCATCAGCAGAAACGAAGTCTTGCGGAAAAAAGTAAAGACTTGCTTGGATAAACAAAAAAACCTCTCCGGACCGGGAGGTTTTTTTTATGCCTTTTTATCGCTATCTTTGCCCCGGATTATCATTTCAAAATCATTATGGGACAACGCCTCACAACTGCCATTTATTGTTCATGGTTTATGGTTTATGGTTTATGGTTCGCTGCCTGCACCGATTATTCGCCCAAGCCTTCGGGCTATTTCCGTATGGATATTCCGGCTCCGGATTATCGCTTAACAGATGATTTTAAGCGCTTTGCATTTGAAGTTTCCGACCGGGCCTTTCTTACGGAAATGCCTCAAAACGAGGACGGCGTTTTTTTCAATATTACGTATCCGGATTGGGATGCCGAAATTTATTGCAGTTTTATTCCTATAAAAAAAGATAATTTTGCCCAACTTTCTGAAGAAAGTCGTAAATTTGTCTATTTACATGCGATAAAAGCGGATGTTATTCGGGAGCGGGCTTTCAAAAATCAGGGCCAGAACGTATATGGACTGGTTTATGAGATAGAAGGCAATGTCGCATCGCCTGTGCAGTTTGTGTTGACAGACAGTGTGAGTTCCTTTTTCAGGGGCGCTTTGTATTTCAACCATACGCCGAACCGGGATTCGATTGCTCCTGTTTTGGAATCTATAAATAACGATATTCAAGTGTTAATTGAAAGTTTTCAATGGAAGAAGTAAAGAAAAAAATAGAAACGCTACGGAACGAGATAGAAAATTATAATCGGCAATATTATGACCTTTTCCAGCCGGTAATCAGTGATTTTGAGTTTGATCAAAAATTGAAAGAACTGGAAAAATTGGAGCGGGAGTATCCGCACTATGCCGATCCGAATTCTCCAACTCAACGGGTGGGGAGCGACCTCAGTAAGAATTTTGTCCAGGTCGAACATCTCTATCCCATGCTTTCGCTTTCCAATACGTATTCGGAAGGGGAAATAACGGATTTTTACAACCGTGTGAAAAAAGCGTTGAATGAGGAGTTTGAAATCGTTTGCGAATTAAAATACGACGGCACTTCCATTTCGTTGATTTACGAAAACGGTTCTTTGGTGCGGGCCATTACCCGGGGAGACGGTACCCGCGGGGATGATGTGATTGCCAATGTCCGCACGATTCAAAGTATTCCCTTGAAACTTTCGGAAAGCGATTATCCGGACTTTTTTGAAATCCGGGGCGAAATATTATTGCCGTGGGCTGCTTTCGACAAATTGAATGAGGAACGGGAAGAGGCCGGCGAGCCCTTGTTTGCCAATCCGCGGAATGCGGCCGCAGGAACATTGAAAACGCAGAATCCGCAGATTGTGGCGCAACGCAAATTGGATTCATATCTATATTATCTCTTAGGAGAAAAATTACCCTGCGATGGGCATTTTGAAAACTTGGAAAAAGCGAAAACCTGGGGTTTCAAAATTTCAACAGCCATCAAAAAATGTAAAACCTTAGAGGAAGTATTTGAATACATCCGCTTTTGGGATAAAGAACGGAAAAGCCTGCCGGTGGCCACGGACGGAATTGTATTGAAAGTCAATTCTTCCAAGCAACAATTGAACCTCGGCTGGACTTCCAAATCGCCCCGCTGGGCCATTGCGTACAAATTTCAGGCCGAATCGGCGGAAACCCGGCTGCTTTCGGTTGATTTTCAGGTGGGACGTGTCGGAACCATTACGCCGGTGGCCAATCTGGAACCGGTTTTGCTGTCGGGAACCATTGTGAAAAGGGCGTCCTTGCACAATGAAGATATTATCAATAAATTTGACGTCCATATCGGGGATTTGTGCTCTGTGGAAAAAGGCGGGGAAATTATTCCCAAAATCACCGGCGTGAACAAAGCGTTTCGCACGCAGGCGGGTGAAAAAGTAAAATTCATCGAATATTGTCCGGCTTGCGGCGCCAAACTCATCCGGCCCGAAGGGGAAGCGGCCCATTATTGTCCTAATCATTTTGATTGCGCACCGCAAATCAAAGGGATGATGGAGCATTTTGTAAGCCGGAAAGCGATGAATATCAATGCGGGAGAAGAAACCATCAGCTTGTTTTACGATGCCGGATTAGCCAAAAACGTAGCCGATTTGTATGTCATTCAAATGGAAGACATCCTGAAATTGGACCGTTGGGGAGAAAAGAGCGCCGCCAATTTTTTAGAAAGTCTGGAAATTTCCAAACAAGTTCCGTACGACCGCGTTTTATATGCGTTGGGGATTCGTTTTGCGGGAGAAACCGTAGCCAAGCGATTGGTCAAAGCATTTCCCACCATTGAGGAATTGATGAATGCCGGTTACGAACAATTGATTGCTGTGGACGAAATCGGAGAAGTCATTGCCCGAAGCGTCCTGGATTATTTTTCCATTGAATCCAATTGCGAATTGGTCCGGCGTTTGAAAGAGCAAGGCTTGCAATTTGCTTTGGGTGAGAAAGTTTTAGCCGGGAGAACCGATGTTTTGAAAGGAAAAACCTTTGTCATCAGCGGCGTTTTTACGGAACATTCCCGCGATGAATACAAGGAATTGATTGAAAAAAACGGCGGGAAAAATACGGGTTCCATTTCGGCAAAAACCGATTTTGTACTTGCCGGAGAAAACATGGGGCCTGCGAAATTGGAGAAAGCCCAAAAATTGGGAATCAAGATAATAAGTGAGTTTGAATTTCTCGCAATGATCTAAAAAGCATTGAATTATGTATAAATATATTCTAAAGAAAAAACTAAAAGACTATTATCGGAATCATTCCCGGGAGAAATGTTTTCTTAATTTGAAAGACATTCATTCCATCCTTATTTTATTTGATACGGCCAATTATGAAGAAGCGAATGTTTTTGTGGAAAAATTGAAAAAATTGAAAAAGAAAGTAACGGTGTATGCGTATAAAAGCGGGAAAGACACACAAGATTATTCCAAAACACCTTATCGTATCGTTACTTCCAAGGAAGTGGACAGCTTGTTCGGCAACAAAATAAATGAAATTGCCGGGGAACTGGAAGAAAAAAAATTCAATGCCGTGATTGATTTGACCACTCAACGGAACCTGCCTTTGGAATATTTATTGGCGCACGCTCACGCTTCCATCAAAGCGGGACTGAAGAAAAACGACTTTCCGCAATACGATTTGGCGATTTCCACTTTGCCCGATATCGAAAAAGACAGCTTGAAAGTAAGGGAATTAGCCAAACAAATCGTCTTTTATTTACACACTATCCGGCCCTTACAATAGAACCGGATAGCTCATTCTTAATTTTTAATTCCTAATTCTTAATGAATCTACGGATTGTGCTGCCGTTTTTATCCGTTATTTTTACCAAATAAATTCCTTTCGCCCAATGCTCGGTAGAAATCGATTGTGAATTTCCCAAAGGCCTGTTACTCCTTGTCAATAAGGTTCGACCATTCAAGTCGGTGATACGGATGCTTGTCAGATCGGATGAACTCGTGATATTCAACACATCCGAAACCGGATTGGGATACAACGTAATTTCGGTGGCCGGAACCGGACGAATACCGGTCGCTTTCACTAATTCAATTTCCCGCCGGAGAGGGAATATCCAACAATCTAAGGAAACTTCTACAGACAATGTGCCCGTTCCTTCTTGCGATCCAACAATCAAAGAGTTGCTGTTAACAGCCGTTTCTTCGGTCGAAAAAGCCGCCAAATCATTGGAAAACGACCATTTATAAGTAGCATTTTCGGGGTTCTCATTGGAAGTTGTTTTGACGGAAACAGTATAAACCGAATCAGTATAAAACTTTTCGGGAAGTTCTAAAACCAGGAATTCCACTGCCGGACGTTGCTTGATACCGATTTCCGCATTAGCGCTTTGCACCCGGTTGGTTCGGAGCGTATCTTTAACGACTACATAATAACTCCCGGAATTTTGATTGTCAACAACCGGAATCGTATATTCACGATTTATTGCTCCGATGACAGGAGTCGTATTAAAGTACCATTGATAAGCCAGATTTTCCGGTTCGGCGGTTACACTCAATGTATGTTCTTCCCCTTCGCAGACGCTTGCATTTGCCGGTTGGGTGAGAATTTTGATATACGTAATCGCCACATTGACCGGATTCAATACCGTATCATTTGAAGATACTACGACAGAAAAAGGATAGAATGCTCCCCGCTCCGGTTGGTAGGTGAATGAAGTATCTTCCAGATTTTCTTCCTGTATTTCATTATCCAAATAAATAGCATATTTATAATCCCGTTCATTGGAATTAGCGGGCGCATCCCACGTCAGTTGAATTTGATTTTCCACTATTTCCGCTTTCAAATGTGCAAGCGGCCACACGGAAATGCCGTTTTCAACCAAATAAATATCCGTACAAGCCGGTTGGGACGTTATATCCGCGGCATAATTAGCCACAATACAATAATTGTAATGCCCGTCCGCAAGAAGTAAATCCGTATAAAAACGATTTTCCGTTGTTTCAATCAACACACCGTCTCGCAGGACAGAATATGACAGAGGCGTTTCGCCGGTATCGGAAACATTCCATACAAGCCGTACATTATTATTTTCACTCGACAGTGTCAAATCTTTTACCGGAGGATACCTGTCATCCGGCGTATAATCGACTTCTTTGGACACACATTTCTGTTCCGAATCTCCATTGGAATAAACGGCGCTCACACAATAATTATACATTCCCGAAGGCAAATCAAGATCGGAAAAAACCGGCTCGGTCGTTTCGCCGAGCAATTCACCGTTCCGGAAAATTTTATATCCCGTCTGGAGATGATTATCCGGTTCTCCCCACGAAAGTTGTATATTATTATTTGTCAAAGAAGCCGTTAAATTGTTGACCGGAAGAATTTCCATCCTAAATTCAAACGAAACCAATTGATCGGCTTGAGTAATATTTGTGATCGGTTTATTTGTCACGGCAACCCCGTTATTACCATTCCAACGGAACATGCGCGGAAAAGAAACCCCGGAGAATTTATCCCGCCCCGAAACATTTGTAAAAACAGCGCCTGCCGAATCGACAAGACCATACGAATTGACGTATGTATTGGGAATCGCTGTTGTAGAGGAAGCGCAAACCACGTAGGCTTGTTGCGGATGCTTCCGGTTATCGATACTTCCCTGTGCCGCCGAATTATGGATATGATAAATCAATAAGCCGTTACCGGGTGCATAAGCATTGAATCCGATTTTTTGCCGGTTTTCCAATACATACATTTCATTGTTTGTATAGGGTTTTATTACGTAAGCCACCGGGTTTTCGGTCGAATTGGGCATACCGGTAATGATTTGGGGAGTGTCGTCCAATTCAACAGGCTCTACCCAACCATACAGTATTTTTTGAAACATATTGATATGGGCCGGACTGCTACCATCGTTGTTCGGACCACTCCAGCTGCCGGAAGCCATCAAATCCCAATAACCGGTTGCAGGATAATTGCCACCACCGATATTATAATCAATATCGTAGTAATCATCCGCCCCAAACACATGGCAAAGTTCATGGCAAATGACACCGATAGAAGTAATGGTCGTTCCGGCGCTACCCCTTAGTTCCGGAGAACAAGAATAAACGGAAATCTGTACATCGTCCAGTGTAATCGGATGTAGAAGCTGTGATTTATGCGCCCAGATTTGCCGGCCGTTGTTCAGACTTTCATCGCCATACCCTGCAAAAATAATATGGAAAGTTTCCAGTATGCCGTCTGTTGCAAAATCCCGGTAATCTATATCGGCATCAGCGGTTCGTGCAACTTCTTCGGCAAAAGGTTGCCAGCGGTTTTCCGGAGCATAATAGGATATATTTTCTTCGGCAGTATAAGGGCCGACTACCGTAACCGTCAAATCCATTTGGCCATACGAATTTTCCCTGTAAAAATCTTTCACACTTCCGGTAGCGTTTCCTGCGGAATAGCCTACCTGGTTCATCAGGTTTTCAAAATCCTCAATGGTTTTTGAAAAAGGTTTGTCTTTGAAACCCATTAATACGCAAAGCGCTTTCCGGTCTCCTTTTACCGGACTTTTAGAAATTTCCGATTCGGTCATTTTCCAAATTTGGGTAAATGTTTCCACTTGTTCTTTGCTGTACCGCAAATCTTTAGGTATTCCTAAAAGGAAATTATCCGTAGCTGAAGAACGAAGCGATTCATTCCGGTAAACCTGTTTGGATGGAACTAAGTTCCCGGTAGGATCTTTTTCAGCATAAACCACAAACTTATCCTTATCATATAATAAGGTATAGCCTTCGGGAGATTGCAACCAATGCACCCGTTCGTCACCCTTGATGTAATAGGTTACTTTTGTACCATCAGGTTGCGTCACTTCAACAGGATTCGGATTGGCAGGAACAGCAAAAACTTCGGAAGTAAGAAAGGTAATGACACTTACGGTCAACAAAAGGAAAATTATCTTTTTCATAAAATTAGTTATAACATACAAAGTTAGTCGTAAATTATCAATATTAAAACAAAAAAATGAATTATTATTCAGAATTTAAGAATATTTTTGTATTCTCAAATCGGATGAAACGCTATTTTATATATTTGGCATATAATGGAAAGAACTATTGCGGTTGGCAAAGACAACCCAATGGGATGACGGTACAGGCGCAAATCGAGCAGGCGCTGAGCGCTTTATTGCGTACGCCGGTCGAATTGACAGGGGCCGGTCGGACGGACAGCAAAGTGCATGCTACCCGGATGGCGGCGCATTTTGATTCCGAAGCAAACGACTTGGACGCTTCCCAGCTGACCGGCCGTTTAAACCGGATTCTTCCGCAAGACATTTGTATCCATAAAATTGTTCCGGTGAAAGCGAATGCTCATGCTCGTTTTGATGCGCTCTCGCGAACCTACAAGTATTTTATTACGGATAAAAAAGAGCCTTTCCGGCACGACCGGTTGTATCGGGTAACGGCTCCGTTGGATTACGACCGGATGAATGAAGCGGCCCGGATTTTGTTGGAATATAAGGATTTCAGCAGTTTCAGCAAGCTCCATACGGATGTAAAAACAAACAATTGCGTGGTCATGAAAGCCGGATGGACAACAGAAAAAGAGGTGCATGTATTTACGATTCAGGCAAACCGTTTTTTGCGGAACATGGTACGCGCCATTGTGGGAACCTTGTTGGAAGTAGGAAAAGGAAAATTATCGTTGGAAGGCTTCCGGGAAGTGATTGAGAGTAAAGACCGGGCCAAAGCCGGAACTTCCGTTCCCGGAAACGCCCTGTTTTTGGTAAACATCGAATATCCGGAAACAATTTTTGAAAATGAAGAAAATGAAGAAAATGAAAATAATGAAGGGAATAATTGTATTAGTGGTTAGTTTGGGGATAGCAATCTCTTTAAATGCGCAAACGGCGAAGGAGTTTTTTGTGTTGATGCCGGATGAGATGCTTTTGGATTTGAACCGGTCCGGCAAAATGGATTTGGTGGATTTGTACGAAGCCGGGCGTGAAGCGGCAATCGTCAACAAGTTGGGAGATACGCTCTTGCTGGAAAAATTAACACCGGATTACCTCCTGCTGAATACCGGAAAAAGTTCGTTGCAAATCGTTGTCCTGTCTATGCTCAATGAGTCCCAACTGTATTGCTTCATTCAAACGGCTTGCGGCCCGGTATGCGACAGCCGGGTGGAATTTTATTCTCCATCCTGGAAAAAACTGAATGCTGAGGCGTTTATTACACCGGCTCCTCCGGCGTGGTTTATTCAAGCCAATGCAGATTTCGCTGCTCCGGCTGTTTCTTTCATGCAATGGCTCTATGATCCGGATACTTCGACCCTGCAACAAATCAATCGTACGCCGGACTACCTAAGCGAGGAAGACCGGAGAATGATTCAGCCGTATATCACAAAAGAAAGCAGGGACTATCACTGGAATGGCATCCGGTTTGAGTAACCGGCTTAAAAAAGGCGCTAAAAAATTTGCTTTTTTTGATTGATCATTGTACCTTTGTCTTCGTAAAGAATCAGAAAAGCGACTACTGGGTGTCGCTATATAAAACGGCCCTTACGGGCGACGCGAGGAGTGACCCCGGACACCCTTCCGGGGTGTTTATAAAATGTTAGGTAATCGAAAGGTTATCTTCCGGAGAAGCAG
>JAISKT010000132.1 GCA_031261295.1 Candidatus Symbiothrix sp.
GCGCTCATGAAAATCAAGGCGCCGGCCACTGCCAAAGGTACGGTCAACATGATGACAAACGGGTCTTTGAAACTTTCAAATTGCGCTGCTAAAATCAGGAATATCAATATCAACGCCAACCCGAATGCAAACATCAGGCTGGAGGAACTTTCCCGGAATTCCTTGGATTCTCCGTCTAATGCCGTGCGGAAAGATTCATCCAACACTTCCTTGGCAATCTTGTCCATTTCGTCCAACCCTTCGCCGATCGTGACGCCTTTCGCCAAACCGGAACTCACAGTTGCCGAATTGAAACGGTTATAACGGTACAATTGGGGCGGCGCCACACTTTCGGAAAGTTCCATCAAATTATCCAACTGAATCATGTTTCCTTCTCCATTTTTAATATAAATGGATTTCAAATCCAACGGCGTATTGCGTTGCTGGCGGTTGATTTCAGCCAGAATCTGGTATTGTTTTCCATTCATATAGAAATAACCCATCCGCTGCCCGCTCAAAGCATATTGTAGCGTTTGCCCGATGTCGCGGGTACTCACGCCCAAGATGGCCGCTTTGTCCCGGTCGATTTCTACGCGCGTTTCGGGTTTGGTAAATTTCAGGTTGACATCCGACATCTGGAATAACGGACTTTCATTCACTTTATTTATAAACGAAGGAATAAATTCTTGTAGTTTAGCGATATTGGGCGCTTGCAACACGTACTGAATCGGCATACCCCCGCGGCGGCCGCCAAAAGTCGATTGTTGTTGCACAAATGCCCGCGCTTCGTTTTCTTTCCGCACAGCAGCCGACAAAGCGTCTGCAATCTCCATTTGGCTCCGTTTCCGGTCTTTTATATCCGGAAGCACCAAGCGGGTGAACGCCGAACCCCGGTTGACCATCGTGGTGTTCGATTCTCTTTCGGGCGCCACCGAATCGGCAATCGCTGAAATCTTGTTCGCGTAATCCCGGTAAAATTCAAAGGTGGAGCCTTCCGGCCCGCGCATATTAATGGATATTTGCGAACGGTCTTCCAACGGAGCCATTTCTGCCGGTATTTTTGTCCATAAAATAAAAATGGTAATCAAAGTAGCGCCAATAATCGGCCAGGTAATCCACCGGTGCCTCAAAAAGAAATTTAAGCCTTTACCGTAATAATGGTTTAGGCCCGTAAAAAAAGGTTCTGTTTTGCGTGCAAACCAATTTTGCTGTTCCCTTTTCCGCAATAATTTGGTTGAAAGCATGGGCGTGAATGTCAATGCGGCAAAAGCCGAAATCAACACGGAGCCGGAAATCACAATACTGAATTCACGGAACAAACGTCCGGTCATTCCCTGCAAGAATACAATGGGAAGAAATACGGCCACCAAGGTGATTGTCGTGGAGATAATCGCAAAATAAATCTCCTTGGAACCTTCAATGCCCGCTTCTATGGGATTCATGCCTTCTTCTATCTTGACATAGATATTTTCCGCCATCACAATGGCATCGTCCACCACCAATCCTACTGCGAGGACAATCGCCAACATGGACAGCACATTGATTGAAAATCCGGCCACATACATGATGAAGAACGCGCCAATCAAGGAGACCGGAATAACGATACAGGGCACCAGCGTCACCCGCCAATCGCGCAGGAATAAAAAGATAATGATGACGACCAAGCCGAAAGCAATGTAAACCGTTTCTTCTACTTCGTTGATGGAGGCGCGTATAAATTTGGTATTATCGTAAGCAACCGCAAGGACAACGTCTTCCGGGAGGTCTTTCTCCATTTGTTGTACCCGGAGCATTACCTCATTGGAAATCTCAATCTGGTTGGCGCCCGGTTGCGGAATAACGACCACACTCACCATCGGAATGCCGTTTTTGCGCATGATACTGCGTTGGTCTTCCGCTCCTAATTCAGCCGTTCCGATATCGCGGAAACGAATCACATTGAAATGGTCTTCTTTTATAATCAGGTTGTTAAATTCTTCCGGCGTTTTCATCAAACCCAACGTGCGGATAGTCAATTCCATCCGGTTGCCTTCGATACTTCCCGAAGGCAGTTCGACATTTTCGCGGTCCACCGCGTTTTTGACATCCATCGGTGTCACTCCGTAAGCCGCCATTTTCAGCGGATCGAGCCACAAACGCATGGAATAGCGTTTCTCTCCCCAAATACCCACCGAACTGACATTCTGAATGGTTTGCAGCCGTTCCTTGACTGTTAAGTCGGCAATTTCACTCAATTCGAGCAAGTTGCGTTTTTCGCTTTGAATGGTTAATTGCAAAATAGGCTGGTCGTCCGCATCGGCTTTGGAAACGGTAGGCGGGTCGCAATCCCTCGGGAGAAACCGTTGCGCACGGGACACTTTGTCGCGCACATCGTTTGCCGCGGTTTCCATATCCACGCTCAACTCAAATTCTACCGTAATCCGGGAAGAACCCTGGCTACTGGTACTTGACAAGGAACGGATACCCGGAATCCCGTTGATGTTTTGTTCCAAGGGTTCCGTAATCTGGTTTTCAATAATATCGGCATTGGCGCCCGGATAAGACACATTGACCGTAATGATAGGATTATCCACACTGGGGTATTCCCGGACTCCCAAATAGGTGTATCCGATAAAACCGAATATCAAGATTATCAACACCATCACAGTGGATAATACGGGGCGGCGTATGCTGGTTTCTGAAATGTTCATTTTTATGAGTTATGAATTAGGAGTTATGAGTTATGAGTTGGCTGACGCCTATTGCCGCGCTTTGCGCAACTCATAACTCATAACTCATAATTATTATTGTATTACATTATCAATTTTGACCGGTAGTCCGTCCCGCAATTGCATGACTCCGGTGATGATGAGCGTATCGCCGGCGTGCAATCCTTGTAAAACCTGGATGTTGGATTCGGTACGGAGTCCCTTGACTACTTCAATTTGTTTCGCTTTCCCTTCGGAATACAGATAGGCGATATCGCGTCCCATTTCGGCAATAATCGCTTCATTGGGAATGGTCAACGCATTGACTATTTCGTGGGATTTTATTTCTATGGAAGCCGTCCGTCCGGGTGTCAACCGGCCATTGGCATTCGCATAAGTGGCGCGCGCTTTCAATGTCCTTGTCTTCAAATCAACACGCGATTCTACGGCATATACCTGTGCGGTATAGGTCGTTAAATCGGGAGGCACATTGAATGTAATATGCGTTCCCTGGCGAACCAGATTCGCATATCTTTCGTTGACGGAAAATTCTATTTTTAATGGAATAATTTTAGTCAGAGAAGCCACAATGGTGGTAGGAGAAGCATAACTTCCTTCGCTGACCTGCCGCAAACCAATCTCACCATCGAAAGGCGCACGCAACTCGGTCTGCGCAATCCGCGATTTAGCCAATTCGATGTCCGCATGCAGTTTTTCCAATTCAGTGGTTACCTGTTCGTAGGCTTCCTTACTTACGGCATCTTTTTCCAACAAGGCTTTTTGACGGTAAACCCGGTCTTCGGCCAACGGAATTTGCGCTTCCAATTTACTCAGTTCCGCTTGCAACGGTTTATCATTTACTTTGGCTAATAAATCCCCTTTTTTTACGGCGCTGCCTTCCTGAAAATAGATATTGGTAATCTTTCCCGAAGTTTCAAATGTTAAATCCACGTCCTCGTCCGGAATCAGATTGCCGGTGGCGCGGATAATATCAATCAGGTTTTCCGGTTCAATCACTTTGATAGCAACGTTCAGCGGCGCCCCTTTATTGCCGCCCACCGGGGGAGGCGCCGGCGCATTGGCTATTTCAGGAGATTCTTTTTCCTTGTGCATCCGCTTGGAAATAGTAGGATACAATGCCATTCCTAAGATAAACAATGCGATGAGTATAAAGAGAATTATTCGTGTCGTTTTATTCATGTGGAATAAAATTTAGAGGTGTAAGTTTCAAATGTGCACAAAAATACGATTTTTTGTTAATATGTAATCCATGTAAAGGTTAATAAATCAAAAATGAATGCAGAATTATCTTGTAGTAACACTTATAATTTCGGTTTCGTCCAATCAAGCAATGCCAAGTCGGAAATATGCTCAAATCAAGAACAAAGACGTTCATAGATTTATTGTTGATTTGAAATTAGTTCGTTGCGATAAAATTTCATCAAATTCAGGGGATAACGGCTCTGAAACGTTAATTTTATGCAAGTTATTAGTAATCTGCCGAAATGCAATTATCTTTTTTCTTGCCTCTTGCAGAGACTTATCTGTCTGCAAAACGGACAAAATAAAGACTTTACCTTTTTGAATATCCAAGGGGTTTACCGGCACAAAAACCTCTCCATTGTAATATGCTTTAACTGTGGGCATGATGATGTCTAATTTTTTGTAAAGATACTCTTTTTTTATTATTTCATAACAAAATCCACAAATACCGGCAAGTGGTCGCTGAATCCGCCCTCGTATTTGTATCCGTGAAAAGTCTTTTTCGGTCGCTTGCCCCCGTGGGTAGTATCGTCGATTAAAAGAAATCCGGCCTGGAAAATCGTTGCCGTTTCCGGTAAAACATGAAAAGAATTGCCGGCATTCAATAAATTCTTGGACACGATTATCTGATCCAGAAAATTCCACTGGTCTCTAAATTTATAACTGCCTGTTTTGCTTTTTTTCTCAAGCGGAAGCCACAAATTCCACAATCCATTTCTTTCATTCTTTTCATTCTTTTCATTTCCTTCATTTTTTTCATTCCCCAACTGCCTCATGCTTTTATTGGAAGGTTCGTCATTAAAATCACCCATAATGAGGATACACGCATGGGGCCGGACAGCCATCAGACTGTCGGTTTTTTCGCGGACGACAGACGCCACGTGCAACCGGTCCGGCTCCGATTCAAATTCTCCGCCCCGCCGGGAAGGGAAGTGACAGACAAAAACATCAAGCGTATCTCCCGTAAGCACTTCTCCGGTGACATGCAGAATGTCCCGCGTTTTCTTTTGGGGATTATGCGGAAAAACAATCCGGATACCCTCGTGCTGAAGATATTTGAATTTGTCGCGTTGGTAAAGCAATGCGACATCAATGCCCCGCGCATCTTCCGATTGTGTCACGACATACCGGTATTGCATTTTTTTAAGCGGGGAATAAAGCGCCAGGTCTTTGACGACTTTCTCATTCTCCACTTCACACATACCGATTAGAGCGGGTGTTTCCCATTCGCCGACCGATGTGATGACTTTCGCCAGGTTATTCAATTTTTTATAATACCGGTAGTTGTTCCAATGCCGGGAACCTTCGGGCGTAAACTCCTCATC
This sequence comes from Candidatus Symbiothrix sp., assembly GCA_031261295.1. GTDB lineage: Bacteria > Bacteroidota > Bacteroidia > Bacteroidales > Azobacteroidaceae > Azobacteroides. The sequence continues at coordinate 5,255 of JAISKT010000132.1, forward strand.
TTGCTTGTCCGGTTCATCAATAATGTCGAAAAGATTTTCCACATTGTAAAACATCACACGGAATGTGTTTTGTGAAAATGCACAAGGAGTAAGCAAAAGGCTTAGCCATACTAAAATAAGATTTGGATTCATAGTGTTTATATTTATAATTTAAATGCACTCGTCATTGCGAGGACGCAGTCCGAAGCAATCCGGTTTTTATAGATTGCTTCGCTTCACTCGCAATGACGTGCGTGTATTTGTTATTAATAGCGTAGCGCTTGCAATATATCGTCTTTCAAATCCTCGATGTCTTCCAATCCGACGGAGAGGCGCAACATGTCGGCGGGAACTTCCACCATTTTTTTATATTCTTCGCTCAGCGTTCCGTAAATGGTAGATAAAGGATGAATAATCAGTGATTTGTTGTCAAATAAATTGGTCGCCCGGCGGATGACGTTCAGATGGTCGATGAAATTGTAACAGGCCGCCTGGTCTTTCAAGCTGAACGTAAGCATGGCTCCCGGATATTCTCCGAATTGTTCGAAGCTGATTTTATAAAAAGGATCATCCGGCAATCCGTTGTATTTGACTTCTTTGACTTCCGGAAGAGTTTGCAGGAATTGCGCCAGTTCTTTACACGTTCCCGAAGACCTTTGGAATCGCAACGCCACCGTTTCCAAACCCAAATTTTGCAGGTGGGCTGTTTGAGGCGCCATATAGGCTCCCAGGTTGCGGGATATTTCTCCGCGAAGTTTGACGGTAAAAGCATTTTTACCGACCGCTTTTGCCAAAAATCCCAAACGGGGAGAATGAGACCAATCAAAATCCTGATAATCAACTATCAAACCGCCAATGCTGGTGGCTCCTCCGGAAATATATTTGGTGCTGGAAACAACTTCCAAATCCACTCCGAATTTTTGCGCTTGAAAATTAGGCCACGGGACAATCGTTGAATCGACTACCAACGGCACATTCCGGCGGTGCGCTGTTTCTGCCAACCCTCGCAAATCAGCTACTTCCATGTGCGGATTGGTGATGATTTCGGTGAATACGGCACAGGTTTTATCATCAATATTTTTGGCTACATCTTCAATATCCAACAAGTTACAAAAGCGGACTTCCACGCCGAAAGCTTTCAATGTAAAAAGGAATAAGGAAAAGGTATTCCCGAATAAATGAGTGGAAGTTACGATGTTGGAACCTGCGTAAGCAATGGTCATAAACACATTGGAAATGGCTGCCATTCCCGATGATACGGCCAACACCTGATTGGCTCCGCTGACTTGTTGTATCCGCATTTCAAATGCTTCCACCGTGGGATTGGAGATACGGGAATAGGTATGTTTCCCCGATTTTCCCAGAAATGCATCTTCCATTTCCTGGGCAGTGTCAAATTCAAATGCTGCACTTGAATAAACTGGCATAGAAATCGAGCCGTGAACGTCTTTTTTCGGAAACCGCTGATTTAATATCCTGGTCGAAATATCCTTCTGTTTTTTTTCCATTGTAATTATTTCATTATCTTCATTATCTTCATTTCCTTAATTCCTTTAATTATTAAGGGAGCACAAAGGTACAAATTTTTTAGGAACGAAGCGCCAATAATGGAGTATCTGTGTGAAATAACATTTTCCTGGCCATACTCGGATTAAACAGGCGGGCAAAAAGATTGCGCTTATGAGTGGACAATGAAATAATGTCAATATGGTTGTCGCGGATAAATTTTTCCATATTCGGCATAAAATCATGTCCGTCAACAATATCGTGTTTGATGATGGTGTCGGGATATTGTTTGGCAAAATATTCCTTGATTCCGGCCAATTGAATTTCGTTCCAGGCATCATCATGTTTTTGAGTAATATGGAATAACGAATATTCGATGGGATACGATTGGAACATCTTGAAAAGCGCATCCACCGCAATCAAATCTTTCCGGTCGAAGCTGGTGCCGAAAGCGATTTTTTTCACTTCTGAAAAACTCGTAAACGGCGTTTTTTCCGGAATGGCAAACAAAGGTACTTTTACCGCATCCAACACTTCCGCTGTGACGCTCCCAATCAGGTCGATGTCTTTTTGGTCTTTGCCGCGGGTGCCCATAATAATCATATTCGGATTGTATTTTTTGCTGTAATTGACAATTTCCTCTTCCGGCAAGCCATTGCGAAGCATCGTTGTAAAAGGAACATCCGGCCATTCGCCGGTTTTTATTTTTTCGTTTATGCCATTTGAAAAATGAGTCAATTCCTGTTCGGCCTGTTTTTGTAAAAGGATACTTTCCTCCTCATTGACCATCGGATACGGAAATGAATCGCCAAACGGCATGGCGGACGGGAAAAACGGCGTATAAAAGGCATGCATGATCACCACTTTCGCTCCGGTTTCTTTTGCGTAATTGAAACCCAAAGCACATGCTTTACCGGAATAATCAGAAAAATCAATCGGGATAAGGATTTTCCCTGAACGAAGTTTTTTGGATTTAGTTAATTTATTATTCATGATTTTGAGAGTTAATAACTAAAAACTAAAAACTAAAAGTTGGCTGACGCCTGTTACCGCGCTTCGCGTAACTTTTAGTTTTTAGTTCTTAGTTTTTAGTTTTTTAAACGTTTGCTGAAACTGTAGATATGTTGTGTATATTTTCGCCCAAAATGATGAGCGCTTTTTCGAGAATCGAAGAATCATCTAAGATGACAATGCCGCCGTCAGGACCGGGTTCGATATGGATACCGCCGCCGTTACCTGTACTTTCATTCACCCCACCGAAATAGTTTCTTACGGTTTCTTCCGGAAGTCCTAACTCTGCGGCAATTCGGCGGGTGCTGCCATTGGGCAATTTGTCCTTGATTCTGCGTAATTCATTAAATGTTATTGTTTTCATGGCTTTATTTATAAAATGATTACTAAAATATTTTAATTCACGCTACTAACTTAGGCAAAATAATCGCAATTTCCAATTAATTTTTGTAAATAAATTTCATTTCGCCCCATTAATTATTTTTCAAATAAGCTAAATAATTGATTGTTAAATACTAACAATATGGCTATCGTTGCAAAATAAATTGAACAAACCCCGCCGGTTTCCCAACGGGAATAAACCGGTTGTTGAAGTCCGTCTTTGTCTTCTTTGAGAAAATAAATTCGGCCCAAGTTATATAATTTGTAAACGATATACCCGATAATAATTCCGGTCAAAGCGCCCACTACTACATCCGAAATGAAATGCACGCCTAAATAAATCCGTGAATAGCCGTTGAAAAGGGCAAAAAGCAGCATCATAAAGGTAAAAAGACGGTTGCGGAAAAGCAGCGCCGTGAACGTAGCCAATCCGAAAGCGTTGGCTGCGTGGCTGGAAATGAAACCGTACAACCCACTCCGGTACCCCAAAACAAGATCCACCTGATCCTGGAAATCCGGATGATGCGTAGGCCGGAAGCGGTGAAAAACCGGTTTGAAAAACCCGGAAGCAATCTGGTCGCACAAAACAATAAGTAAGGTAACCGATACAATCATCAACAGGATTTCTTTCCAATTTTTTTTATAAATAAACACAAAGAGGAATCCGAGGTAAAGCGGTATCCACGTCCATTTATAGGAATACAACCAAAAGAAAGAATCCCAAAACACGGATTCACTTCCATTTAAGAAGAAAAACAACTCTTTCTCCCATTGAAGTTCTTGTTCAAGCATACCCTTTTTTTGCTGTTTGTGCAAAGTTAGTAAAAAAAACGAATTGAACTAAAAACTAAGAACTAAAAACTAAAAACTAAAAGTTGGCTGACGCACTCGGAAAACGGTGCAAGGTGCACGATAAATGCTTACGGCGGAGCCGTTGCATTATTGTAGAAACAAGATAATTCCTCCCAACCAAAAACCGCGGAGCGGTTTCATTATTGTATTGATTTCCATTTAATTATATTATAATGCAACCGCTCCGCGGTTGACGGAGGCAGGTGGTATTATTCGGTGCTACAATAATGCAATCGCTCCGCGATTAAATGCGCTAAATTAGTATTTAACGGGGGCTGAGGAGAAACAAAGAGGGTTCCGCTTCTTGATTATTTGCTCTCCCAAACCGAAGAAACGCAACCCCTCCAAATTCGCCGGTTACCATCGCAACCTTCTTTTTATTTATTTAAGGTTGAGACGATTCACCCTAATGACATATAGACATACACTCCCTATTCGTTATACAACAAACGGAATGAAAGACCCTATAATCTTAACACTTTTTTAGTATTCGGCTTATCGGCATCATCGGTAGAAGCATGACATATTCGTGGCGTGATTATCCGTGCACACACCGTCCGCACGCAGGGCCGTACCGTTACTGGCCCACGGCGCTGGTATATTTCCCAAAGCAGAGAGTTCGCTGGCCGAGAACTTAGCACCACAAGGGGGCCTGGTTCCCCCATAGTAATCGCATGTACCCCACGCCATCGTGCCGCGGTTCATATAACAATAGTCACCTATCTTGAGTGAGCCAGTTCCACACGTAATTACAACTGTGACGGACGCAATTGCCGTCACAGCATGTGCCCCACAGTCGTTAGTCACCGCACACGTAACTTCAACTCCGCTTACCGTAGCCGCCGCTTTGAAGTGCACAGCAGCTTGGTCGTCCGCTCCGTCCAAAGTCAAACCGGCGGGTACATTCCATTTATACGTGGTGTTTCCTGACGTCGAAACGCCGGTCACCGACATCTGAAATGACGCATTGGCTGCTACGGTTTGCGTCAAACCGGTAATCGAACCGCCGGTCGGGGCGCCCGTACAATCCCGCACAGTGATTGTTCCGGTAGCAGGCTGGGGAGCGCTATCTCCGCAATCATTATGGGCCAGTACCGATAAACTGCTCAGGTCTTTGGCGCCTTCTGTAGAGGCGCGTAGCGTAACCGATGTTCCGGTAGCCGGACCTTCTATGGCCAATCCCTCGATAGCCGGACTAATTGACCACAGATAAGACGCATCGTCGTCAACGGCATCTATCTCCGCCGTAACGATACCTTGCAGGTCAACTCCGTCCGCTAAATCGGGCGTAAACCGGATGACGCCGGGAGTAGCGGGAGC
>JAISKT010000146.1 GCA_031261295.1 Candidatus Symbiothrix sp.
TATGTTTTCAATAATCGGAAGGAATTTGAAGCCGTAGAGGAGAACCTGCGTGTTCGCCCGGAAACCGCCAATTTGGATATGAATTTATCGACTATATCTTACAATATGAAATGGAATTCGCCTAAATTAAACAACCGCTGGGCGCTAACGGCAGGCAGCCAGGGTATGTATCAAACCAACACCAACCAAGGCGAAGAATTGTTAATTCCCGATGCCACGACTGCCGACTTGGGACTGTTTGCCGTGTCGGATTATTACTATTCCGGGAAATCGTATTGGCAAATCGGGTTGCGTATGGATGGGCGGCATATCGACGCAAAGCAACAATTTTCTAAAACTTATACGGCATTTAACTTTTCCACAGGTATTTATCAATCGCTGGCAAAAAATATTTCGTTGCGGGCGAATCTTTCTTCAGGCTACCGTTCGCCGAATATGTTTGAACTACTGAGCAACGGCGTTCACGAAGGCACCAACCGTTACGAAATAGGAAGCCGTGCGCTGAAAACCGAAAACAGCTATCAGATAGACGTTTCGTTGGATTATAAAAATGAACACATCGAACTGTTTCTGAATCCCTACTTCAACTACATTCGCCATTACATTTACTTGCAACCAGCCCCCTCTAACTCCCCCTCAGGGGGAGAACAGGAAGCCTCCCTTGAGGGAGGTTTGGAGGGGCTCCGGTTTACTATTACACTCAAGCCAATGCGTCGCTCTACGGCGGAGAAGCCGGATTTCATTTTCATCCGCATCCTTTGGATTGGCTGCATGTGGAAGGTGCATACAGCACGACTTTCGGAGAAAAAGCCGGACATCAGGATTTGCCGCTCATGCCTTCGCAAAAGCTGAATGCAACCGTCCGGGCAAGTTTTTCGGGCAATAAAATCGTCCGTCAATTTTCCGCTTATTTGCAAGAGCAATATTCCTTTGCCCAAAACCGGATTGCCGAATATGAAACATCTACCGGCGCATACAATCTGGTCAATGCAGGGGTGTCGTTTGAATTTCAATCCGGCAAACAAAAAATGCTATTCCATGCAGCGGTAAACAATATTTTCAATCAGACTTATTACGACCATTTATCGCGTTACAAACAGGACGGTATTTACGATAGGGGACGAAATATAAATTTCCGACTGAGTTTGCCGTTTCGATGCCGGATTTATTAACATTATTGTCGAGCCAAGGTGAAAACAGCAATATTGTTTTGCATATAAAATAAAAAAGCATTACTTTTGTTATGTAGATAAAACAAAAATAGATGTAATGGACAAAAATATTCTAAAAACGGTTATTGCCGACAATCAAACAGAAGTTCCGAAATACAAGGTAATACCAAGAAATTTTACTTTTGAAGAATTTGGAAATTATGTTTTTGTAGGTATAAGAAGAGCAGGAAAATCCTATTTACTTTACCAACGAATGCAGCAACTACTTGCTCAGGGAGTAATATGGGATGAAATGCTCTATATCAATTTTGAAGATGAACGCCTTGTAGGTATAGCTGTTGAAGATTTGAATTTGTTGTTGGAGGTTCACTTGGAAATGTATGGTAAAAAACCGATTCTGTTTCTGGATGAGATACAGAATATTGCAGGCTGGGAAAAATTTGCCCGTCGCATGGCTGATACCAAACATCGCGTTTATATAACGGGAAGTAATGCCAAAATGTTGAGTCAGGATATCCAAACTACGCTTGGAGGGCGTTATATTGCTGTTGATGTCTATCCATACGATTTCAAAGAATTTTTGACTGCACTCAATATCAGTATTACTACGAACTCCTTACTCTCAACAGAAACCAAAACGGAAATTTTAAGAAAATTCAATGACTATTTCTATTTTGGGGGATTTCCGGAGGGAGCTGAGCTTTCCACTAAACGCGATTATTTAACGAGCGTATATCAGAAAATATATTTAGGAGATATTGCTACTCGATATGCAGTCGAAAATACATTTGCGTTACGTATTTTATTTAAAAAATTGGCAGAAAGTATTAAGCAACCGATGTCGTTTACCCGGATAGCGAATATCGTATCTTCCACCGGAGCGAAGGTAGGAACAAATACGGTCATCAATTATATAGAATATGCTAAAGATGCTTGGTTGATAACTCCCATTCAAAATATTGCCGGTAAGCTTGTTGATAAAGAAACAAATCCGAAATATTATTTCACCGACAACGGTATTTTAAACCTTTTTTTGCTGGATGGAAATACCTCTTTGTTGGAAAATATAGTGGCAATTAATCTGTTGCGTAAATACGGACGTAACGATACAATCTTTTTCTACAACAAGGGGATTGAAGTTGATTTCTATATTCCCGATGCATCAACCGCCATTCAGGTATGTTACAATCTCGATAATAGTGATGGTACCTTTGACAGAGAAGTGAGTGCATTACTTAAAATAGCTAAGGTCTTAGAATGTAACAGACTTTTAGTCATTACTCGTGATACGGAACGGACATTGGAATTAGACAACAAGACGATTGAGGTTATTCCTGTTTGGAAATGGCTTTTGGATATATAACGCTTTCAGATTTTAATAAACAGCCATATGAAAATTACAAAACAATGAGTAATGAAATGAAGCACCCTTTTTCCGCCGTTCTATTTGACTTAGACGGTACATTGATTGATTCCCTGTACGATATTGCCCACGCTATGAATCGCACATTAGAACGTTTCGGGTATCCGACTTATCCCTTGGAAGATTATAATTATTTTGTGGGAAACGGATTAAAAAATCTGGTACAAAAATGTCTTCCCGAAGATAAAAAAGAAAAAATCTACGTTGA
>JAISKT010000167.1 GCA_031261295.1 Candidatus Symbiothrix sp.
TTGTGTTACACAACCGAGATTTTGAATGAATATCACGAAGTTTTGTCACGCTATTATTCCGAATCATTTGCCGATGGCATTATAGATGACATACTTATTTCCAAAAATTCAGAACCAATAACAGTGTATTATAATTGGCAACTCATTAGCGCCGACCCCGATGACAATAAATTTGTGGATTGTGCGGTAAGTGCAAACGCAGATTATATTGTTACGAATGACCGACATTTTAATGTGCTGAAAGAAATAGATTTCCCTGAAATTAATCTACTAACAATTAACGAATTTCAAAAAAAAATATAAATCTTTCGTTTTGTATCTAATCATCCAATATTCCCTCGGGTAATTCCATATAAATCCGTTTTTGCGCTTCATCTATATGCGTAATCATTTCATCGGCGGCCGGAATAAAAATTTCATCGTCTTCTTTTTCAATAATAAATAAGGTGTTAAGCGTAGAAACATCCACATCGGAAATAAGACCGATTTCTCCGGTTCGCTCATCTATCAACGTAAATCCGATAAAGTAATCCCATGTAAAATGATCGTCCGTTTCCTCTTTCAGGTATTTTTTGGAAAAATACACTTCTTTGTTTGCCAATACTTTCACTTTCTCTTCCGTAGTAATATTTTTCAGTTTAACGAGAGCCGCCGCATCGGAAGTAAAGCGGTATTCTTCCAATTTGAATGGAACAAAAATCCCGTCCAATTCACAGATAAGGAACGGGCATTCGCTTTCATCAAACGAGTCATTGGTGAAAGAAAATGAAATCTCCCCTTTTATCCCATGGGGTTTGTTGAATTTCCCTATTTTAACGAGTTCGTCACGCTTTATCATAAAATTTTAATTGTGATTATACACATCTCCAAAATTTGCTTCAATAAAAATAACATGAAGAATATTATCATTACGTATAGCTAAAAACGAATGATTATTTCCTGTATATCTAAATACATATAGGCTTTGTATATCAGCAGAAATGATCATTGGTAACTGTGGCTTAATATTTGACTTATCTATCAATTCAAATCCATACGAATGTCTATCTGATTTGGATATTTCTTTCCAGCCAAGCTCACCTAATTTAGATAAACGCTCTATAAAAGAACGGAACAATTTATCATCACAGTTTTTTATCAATTTGCGTTGTAAATGTTTGAAGCAAAAAACAGGATAATCGATCGAATGTTCTCCTTTAAGTTTAGGTGCGGTATCATACCTTTTCATCTTACCCATAATTAGCTTTCGTCTATTTGGGTGAGAAAATATCTTTTCATCTTATTTTTAGAGACAACATGGTTTATCTCTGTCGTTCTCCAAGGTGGCTCATTATGAGTCATCTTCATCAGTCGAGTTGCAGAAAATTGGCCATATCCTTCTATGACTTCTTGAAATATATCTTCGGAATCATCATCGAAATACACTATTTTTGTATTTTCAGGAACAAAAAGCGGTGAAGAACCGAATTGAGCGAATTTCCTGTACATGTCAGGAACGACCGGACCGTATTGCCAGGCAACAATCTCATCTTCAAAAAGCGGCTTATCGAAAAAGGCCAAGTGAAATCCTTGAACATAATAAAGCATCTTTTGAAGTTTCAAATTGGAAATCATATCACCTAATTCTTTGTCTGTGCAGGAATTAATGATTTTGTACGCAACATCTAAAACTTTTTGTGTTTCCATAATGCGGAATTTTGATTAGAAATGTTTTTTATTAAAAAATCTTTATGATTTGCAAAAGTATGCAATTAATTCAATAATCCAAATTAATTTTTACCTTTTTTGTTATATCCTTGTAATACTTGCTCCCAATGCATTCAACCGTTTGTCAATAGCCTCGTATCCCCGGTCGATCTGGTCGATATTATGAATGTGGCTGGTTCCTTTTGCGCTCATGGCCGCTATCAGCATGGCGATACCGGCACGAATATCCGGAGAAACCATATTGGCGGCACGCAGGCTGTATCTTCTGGCAGAACCGATGACCGTAGCCCGGTGCGGGTCGCACAAAATGATTTGCGCTCCCATATCAATCAATTTATCAACGAAAAACAAACGGCTCTCAAACATTTTTTGATGAATCAACACACTTCCGTTGGCATGTGTGGCCACCACGAGGAACACGCTCAACAAGTCGGGCGTCAATCCCGGCCAGGGCGCATCGGCAACCGTCAGGATAGAGCCGTCGATAAATGTTTCGATGGTATAAGATTCCTGTGCGGGAACCACAATATCGTCCTCTTCCTGATTGACCGTAATACCAAATTTGCGAAAAGCATCGGGAATAATTCCTAAATCGTTGTACGAAACGGATTTGATGCGCAATTCCGAAGCCGTCATGGCAGCCATACCGATGAAACTGCCCACTTCAATCATGTCCGGCAGAATGGTGTGTTCGCAACCATGCAATGTTTCCACGCCTTCGATAGTCAGCAGATTGGATGCCAGACCGTTGATTTTTGCACCCATTGCCAGCAACATTTTTGTCAGTTGTTGCAGATAAGGTTCGCAAGCGGCATTGTAAATAGTCGTTTTTCCTTCGGCCAAAACGGAAGCCATCAGGAGATTGGCGGTTCCGGTAACGGACGCTTCATCCAACAACATATAAGCGCCTCGTAAGCCGTTGGATTTGACTTCGTAAGCATGGCGATCGGTATTGTAATTAAATTCAGCGCCTAATTTTTGAATACCCAAAAAGTGTGTATCCAAGCGGCGGCGGCCGATTTTATCGCCTCCGGGCTTGGGGATAATGGCATAACCGAAACGGGCTACCAATGGGCCGACAAGCATCACCGAACCACGCAAAGAAGCGCTTTTCTTGAAAAATTCTTCTGTTTGCAGGTAATCCAGGTTCACATCATCCGCCTGAAAAGAATAAGTTCCCGGGCCGGGATGAGCGGTTTTTACACCCATTTCATTTAACAGGACAATCAGGTTATTGACATCCAAAATATCCGGGATATTATGAATCGTTACCTTTTCCGGGGTCAACAACGTGGCGCAAATTACTTGCAAAGCCTCGTTCTTGGCTCCCTGCGGAACAATTTCCCCGGAAAGTTTATGCCCTCCTTCAATAATAAATGAAGCCATGAAAATTAAAAAATTAAGAAATCAACGTTAGCCAGTTAAAACTCTCGCATTGCAAATGTAATGTAATTTTAGTAAAATCTTTTATTGAAATGATAAAAATTTTTAACCTCAATCAAATATATTTTGTACGTTTGTGGTTTCAAATACTAAAAAACACTCAATTTAGATTAAATTATGTTTTACTATAAATCTTTTTTCAGATTTTCATTATTAGGCTTATTTATTTTTACAAGCGCCATCGTTGTAGCTCAAAATTCAGAAAGAGATACAATACCCGAAAACGACATTCCTGTTTCGATTTGTGGGATTACCGTAAAGACTGTCATAGAAACGAATTCTTTTCCAAACGGAATAAATGAAATGTATCGTTTTTTAGATGGTCATTTGTCAGGAGTCTCCGTACAGAATGTTTCCAATACGTTTGGAGCGATGCCTTTTATTAATATCAGAGGCAAAAGTTCTCTTGCCGATAAATACCAACCGCTATGGATAATCGACGGCGTTGTGGTTGAAAATTTGGTAGAATTGACCAACAACGACCTTGCTTCCGGCGATGCCGTTACATTGATTCGTTCCGCTTTATCGGGATTGAATCCGAATGATATCGAAAAAATGGAAGTGTTGAAAGACGGAAGCGCAACGGCGTTGTACGGTGCAAGAGCCATGGCGGGCGCCATTGTCGTTACAACGAAAAAAGGCAGGCAAGGACACCGGCAAATAACCTATAAAGGTGCATACACTTCTCGCTTGAAACCAAGTTATAATGATTTCAATATCATGAATTCTCAGCAAGAAATGAAATTTTTTCACGAATTAGAAAGCAAAGGTTGGTTAAGTCCTCCTGTTATGATTTCTGCACCCAATTGGGGCGTTTATGGAAAAATGTATGAGCTTATGAATACATACGACCCATCCACAAGCAGGCCCTTTTTAGAAAATACATTACAAGCCAGAAATAAATACCTGCAACAAGCAGAATTCAGGAATACCGATTGGTTTGATGAATTGTTTCAGAGTACGATCATGAGCAGTCATTCGTTAAGTTTGAGCGCGGGGAATGAAAAGGCGGCTTTATATGCTTCATTGGGCGCATTGATCGACCCGGGTTGGTATAAGCAGAGTAATGTAAATCGTTATACGGCAAACGTTAATGCCTCGTATAAACTGCTTCGTAATCTTTCCATAGCTGTTCTCAGCAACATAGCCTACCGCAAACAAAACGCTCCGGGCACAACAAACAGTAGTACCGATCGATACGGCCAGAGAACACGCGAATTTGAAATAAATCCGTATTGGCTTGCGACCAATCTATCAAGGTCTATGGATGCCGCAACCGATTATAGGAGAAATTACGATTCATTCAACCCAATTAATGAACTAAACAATAACTACCTCCATACCAATGTGATTGATGCAAAGATTCAAGCGCAGATTAATTGGAAAATCCTGACGAATCTTGAATTAACCGTTTCTGAAACCTACCAATACGCCAAAGCATCACAAGAACATTATGCCACAGAAAATTCCAACCAAGCCCTGGCTTATCGCGCCGGCATGAATACTCCCAA
>JAISKT010000186.1 GCA_031261295.1 Candidatus Symbiothrix sp.
CATAGACAGAAGGCGACAAATTTTGCCATGACTTGTTTATGACCGATGTCTTTTTGAGATTGTAAAGATTTGAACAGCAAAGATATAAGTGGTTAGGTTCAAGAACCGTCCATACCGCAATAAACTCTGAAAATCAGAGAGTTGCAAAACAGAAGGACTAAAATAGGGACTAATCCTATTTTAGTCCTTGTTTTTTTGTCCCTATCCAAACAAAAAAGCAGCCTGATTTCCGAAGAAATACAGACTGCCAAAACACTACGGTTTTTCAAAGGTATCTTTTAATTATTCATCTTATTTTAATCAATTCAAATGATTCGGGAGCATCCCCTCTTTCGGTAAGATACATTATATCATCCTTTATATAACCGGAATATTTAGTACTTCCATTAATTGGGTTTTTTATAACTATATTAGGCTTATTATAGGAAAACTTGTAATCCATGCTTACATCTCCCATTCCTGTACCCCATACCATAGTACATTTTTCGTTTATTGCAAAATAAAAAGTATATGTTTGATATTGATTAATTGTTTCAGACCAACAGGATCCGACAAGTTCTCCATTATTATTTTTTGCGACATCATCTTCATTGCTACATCCGACAAATAAAACAGCGAATAATGCTAATACTAAAATCTTTTTCATAAGTATTTTTTTACCGTGTTAATTAACTGTTCCGAATAATTGTATATATCATCAAGGGAACCTATTTTATTGTGAATTTCCTTTTTGTTTTCATCAAGGAAAGTCAGCCGCTTATTAGTTGCTGAATCAAAATATAATCGGCAAACAGTTTTCCGGTTATTGTTATCAATGAAAACAGCAAAATAGGTTTGCGAATCTCGGTATGTTATTCTATCCGCCGCTATTGTGTTTCTCAAAATAGATTTCACAATATAAAACGCCTCCAATTCCTCATCGGTTGTTAGTATTTTTACTTCTTTTTCTTCCTGTGGTTGAATAATAGCATCCGGTTGTATTTGTACGCTTTCATCTTCCTTTATAGCTGCTTTCAACCTGTCGGAAATCATATCGTTGATATACGAAGCGATTGAGCGTTTTGTTAAAGATGTAAATTGTTCCAATATCTTGGCTGTTATGGTTCCGTCATAAACTTGACGGGCGAAGTAGCGAACAAAGTCCGGTGATGGGGATGCAAATTCCTTTGATATGATTGCCTTTAATTCGCCGGTGTATTTCAGTTCGCTTGCCGAGCTTAAAATCGTATCTATGTCAAAATAAGATTTATGGAACTTCTTTAATTCTTCAACCTGAATATCTTTCAAATCCAACATATTCACTTCCAAGAAAGGTTTTTCGTCCATCTTATTGGTTTCTGCAAGATCTGTGTAGAAACGGTAAACAATTCCGTTCGTGAGTACTCCAAACTTGGCTTTTGATACATGGAAGTAGCGGAGCAACTGATTATCGTGTAAATTCAAATCCTGCGACCAATGTTTACACTCAACAAGCATAATCGGGATACCATCTTTCATTATCGCATAGTCTATTTTCTCGCCTTTTTTCGTGCCTATGTCGCATGACATTTCCGGCAGTACTTCCAATGGGTTAAACACATCGTATCCTAATACCTGTAAAAAAGGCATTATCAACGCATTTTTTGTTGCCTCTTCGGTCGGAAGATTGTCTTTTAATTTTTCGACACGCTCCGAAATCTGTTTGATAGAATCCTTAAAATCCATAACTTTCTTTTTTAGGTTATTATTTTCCTCGCCTGCTTTTGTCGAGAGATATGGACACAAAACGTGGGCAGTCTCTTATTAATTGATAGGTATCTCCAAAAACCCGTGTCCCAATAAGAAACGCCCACGTAAATCGCAGGCGTTTGCAATATTGTTTCCGGGACAAAATTTTGGAGATTTCATCAATTAGAAAACAATAGCAAACGCTATTATATTATAAAATTACGGCACAAAGATAGTTATTTACAACCAAATAGGAGTGATTTGAATCCATAAACTACTTTTTTAGCTCAATATACTCCGTATATACTATCTGTGAATGTGGATTTTTACACAAAATTTCTTGCCGTATAGCTTTTGTTCCCCACTTGATAAACCAAAATTGTTTCGGAATTCTGTGAACTATTTGAATAAGTGTGTCTATGCTTTGAACATGGCAACTAATCTCCTCCTCTTGTATTATCCCGGAAACAGATACCCAATTATCCTGCCAATTAAACACCTTGGCCGGAATAGGCTCTGCATTAACAATTATTGTCGTATCCTTAACCGGCGCAACAATATCTATCTCTGTTTGTGCAATCGTGGTGCTTGCTGATTCAAGTCGTTTGACTTTTATTCCCAAGTCTTTAACCGTTTGCACAAGCTCGCTGTTGTACTTTTCCAATTCGTTCTTTGCGAGTGTCAATTTTTCAACACTCGCCGCCGAAAGGCTGTCTTTTGTTCGGTACAAAGTGGCATCCTCAAACAAAGCACGTTGATTATTGCTCAACCTGTCCCGATCATCCTTGATATTTTGGCAATTTTTTAAGCTACCAGCTAAAAATAGCAGGCTTCCTGCCAATGCTATGATAGAAAATACAAACTTTTTCATTTTACCATGTTTTTATATCATCAAGGCGTCTCAGCCAGCCCTTAATAAAACGTTTATATGTGTTTTTGAGTAATTCTTGCTCGGTCGCCTTTCTTCCGATTTTTTGTTCATACTTCTTTATGCTGATTTCCGTTATTTCGTTGAAGAAATTAACGCGAGCTTTATAAATATCATTGAACAATTTTTCGGGATTTTCTAAATTTACTGCCGAAATAGTTACATTTCCAACGATACCATCTTGTTTCACGCCAAGGATGCGCTGTGGAATTGTTATCCCATACGCACCGCTTCCCCACACCCAATCAACTAATATGTTTGCGATTTTTTGTGAGTTGATTTGGTCGGCTTTCCATCTATCCCAATACTTTCTCAAGATAAAAAGCGCATCTTCTTTGGTAATCAATTTCAAATCATCAACGTCAATGTTTCCATCTCCGTCCTTGTCGTATCCTTGGGATTTCCAAGTCGCAATTGTTACGCCTCTATTTGTTGCGCCACCTTTGTCGGCGGGGTCGTTTACAAAACCGCCCTCCCATTGTAAGATATGGGGAGCCAATAATTCAATATTTGCCATTGTCTGTTTCCTCCTTAATTTCTATAATGTCTATTTTCTTCTTAAATATTTGTAAAAAATCAACCTTAATCTTTTTCCCTCTCGCCTCGAAATAGTTAGAATAACAGGAATTTATTTCAAATCCATAAACGACCAATAAAACCAGTCCTGGAAGCAATGGAATTGAAAAAGGAATAAATGCTTTGTCTATTGCCGCCGCTAAAAACACCCAACAAGTATAATCGACAAACTTGTTAATCGTCCGGCGACCAGCCCTTGAAAATCGGATTGTTTCTCCTCGTACCTTGGCCGCCCTTAAACCAAATCTCAAATCGGCAAATATTAAGACAATACCCAACACGGCAAACCATTTTAGCGGCGAAAGGAAATCCATCATTCCGCTGAATGCGACACTCAAAGCCGCGCTAATTACATTTCGTTCCTCCATATCATTTTAATTTTCGACAAAAATACTAAATATACTTATATTGTAAGTATATTTTGCTGTAAAAAAATAATAATTTATTACGTGATTACTAAGAAGTAAAGTACTCTATACAATCCTTAAATAACCGTTACTATCTTTCCATACTCGCCCGGAAGATAATCCAGAGGCACTTGTGGGCAAATTTTTAAGCGTAACTACGGACAAAGATGTTCCATTTAGTATTAATGAAGCGGATGTTCCATCTGAACTTCCAGAAAACTCAGCTGTATAATCGCCGATTTGCCTATTTGAATTCTGAAATAAAAGTGAATTATTATCTAATCGTGAATATCTTATTTCATTATTACTCGGATTAAATAGCCTATTTACAATAATTCCTCCGTTAAAGTTATATCCATAACTTCCATATCCAACCACAACTACATTATTTCCATTCGAATCGGTAAACTGTAAATTGGTAGTATTATAATCATCTAATATATTACTGTTAAAAAATAAATTACCGTCAGCATCCCAACTAATTCCTCCACTTGCAAGCTGTCCACTTCCATCTGATTTTAATTGTATTTTTCCGCCTGTAAAATTTATTTCCCCAGTATTTCCATTCATCCAAACATTCCCGCTCTGGGACTCCAATCTACCATTACGGAATACCCAACCGGCTATATTTGCGTTTTCAGCTAAAAGCAATTGCGTGGCAACGCTGTCAAATTGCGCCCCAAAAGTATTCCAATAAGTTGTATTGGTTGGAACTTTATTTGTAAATCCACTTCCGGCATCCACGCGGGCTACATAATATGTGTCGTTGTATCGAACAATATCTATTCGGTTACTTGTTCCGTAGTAAGTTGCAGTACTATCGTATTCTCCCCTAAAAATGGGTGCCGGACTTAATCCGTTTTCTCCCTTATCTCCCTTATCTCCCTTATCTCCTTTTACACCGTTTGTTCTTACCGGAGTACTCCAATTCTGCAATAATTCACCTGATGCGCTCTTTTTCGATACCGTCATCCACAAATATTCTAATGCACCAACAATTGGCATTGTAGTAGTCCAACCGGGAGGATTAGCAACGTCGGATGTAAGGCTCGGATATGCTGTCGTTGAACCGTTTTTTGCGTATCTGTACTCAAAAAATGCACCGTCCGTTCCCCATTTTGCCCAAATCGCTGGGGGCGAAAAAACTCCCCAAACTCCATTTTCTTTTCTTCTAACCGAAACATATTCATACGTGTATGTAGAATTTACTCCCTGCGGATCATCCTTCCAACCCACCGGTACGTAATCGTCTGTTTGGACTGGATTTAATTCGGATATATCTTCGGGTTCTTCATCATTTGTTGATCTTTGATAAATGTACTCTATATCCGTTCCATCCTGCCCGTCCTGACCTTTTTCGCCTGAAATACGCGAAGGAGTACTCCATGTTGTTATCAATTGCGTACCGCCTGCCTGCTTATATGCTTCAATCATCCATATCGCACCGCCCAAAGGTAATTGTGGCGGTTGGTCTAACCAACCTGTCGGGTTAATCATTGATGCTAAAGTGTCGTTCCAATTTGGAGCATTAAAGTTAGTTGTGGCGTAAAACTTGAAATCAATGTATTGCCCGTCTGTACCTTGTTCTCCGGTAACTGTTATAGGCTCTGACCACTGTCCGGGCGTGAATACATTATCAACAAAAGCCCCTGCAATCCATTCTGTGCCTGTCCAATGTACTATCGCTACAACCATCCACCATTTATCATCTCCTGTTGTTTCGCTATCTGGATAATCCCGCCATCCTTCCGGTATTTGCGTTGTATCTGTCGGACTACCTGGATTTGTAGCACTTTTTTTATAGGCAAATGTTTTCCAATCAGAAGCCTCTCCATTAGCTCCCGGTTCGCCTCTTGCAGCTATAACAGACCAATATGCCGTATTTGTAGGCACTTTCCCTGATTGTGGCGTGTCGTATATGAAACGGTATGTAGAACCTTGATACGTTACTTCATCGCCTTTGTAATAAGTATAAGAGTTGTTATACTCTCCCCGAAAACATCCCAATGGCTGTTCGTCGCCTGATTGTGATTGTACGAGTGTTCCTATCAATCTTAATTTTCCGTCTCCGTTTATGTTGAACTCAAGGGCTGTATTTGCGTTCCCTATCCGGGCGGCATTATTAAGGAAATCAATAAAATTTAGACCGTCAGCCGATACGACTTTGTCAGTGGTTATTCTTCCGGGTAATATTTCAGTGAACCCGTAGAGAGAAACATAACTCCGTTCGCCCTCGTATTCGCTGTTCAAAACACCCATTAATAAATGATAGTAACCGGCAACGCCCTCCAAAGCTATTGCGGTTTCGCTGATATAAAATACTCCGGTAGTTGCTGTTTTGCTTACTTTTGCATACAGATAGTATTTTTTTGAGCCGTCAGTCAGCGGCGGTGTGTTAAATACAGGAAGCGCCCAAAACTTGTACTCATTGATAGCGTGACTTGACGAAAGTGTATCAATACCGAGTGTCAAGTGTTGGATAATTCCTGCGGGGGAAGTAAGTACTTTGGTTTCTGTGTTAAAAGTTACATTATGGGCGACTTCTGTCGGGTTGGTTGTATTGTTCACAAAACGAAATTGCAGGCTTTCATCCCCCACAAGCATAGCCATTGTTTGAACAGTTATCGGACTTATTGAATTCGTAAACTTGTCAAGCAACGCCGCCTCAAGCATGTCGATTGTTTCCTGTGAATCACGGAAGCGCCTCTTGGTAAATTGAACGGAATCTTTATGCAATTCATCAACGATTACCTCGTTCGTTTCTATTTTACGGAGGTCGCTTGAAATGGAACTACCGACAATTTCGTTTGATAACTCTATTTGAGGACTGTGTGGATTATTGATGTAATCCTTTATCCCGATAATCCGGATAAGAACACCATCTGGCTGAAATTGATTGTCGCTAAACAGGACATAGCCTCCGAGCTTTATCCTACCTCCGATATTTAACCAATCCTTTTTTGCCCATATCCCATCCAACTCGCCGGTGAATGTGAATTTTTGTTCCTCGTTTTCATACAGGAATTTTGCCGCCTCCCTGAACATATCCCAACTCGCTCCGGTTTTAGTGGCATTGTCGCAAATATAAGCATCCGACATCATCATTCCGAAAACGGCATATTTTCCTCCTACAACCGGCTTGAAAATATCATCCGGCATTGTTCGTCCATCTATTTCTTGCGGGACAATCTCAAAACGGCGGTCGGCGTGAATGTACTTTACTTCAAACTCTTTACCCGCGAGCATACCGTCTTGAAATATCACGGTCATTGTTTCTCCCCCAATCAGGCAATCCGCGAAATTTAGATTTGCCGGTATTGATTGGTCAATAATGTCATAGAAATGTTTTTCAGCATTTACAACGTTTACCGAACTTATAGTTCCGATACGGGACGGATAGATGTTTGATAAATCCAAACTATCTTCATTCTGAGTGGTCAATGCTTTATCAGAGCGCCTCAAAGAAAAACCATCCGAATCTGTAACGTATTGACGTGCTTTTGATATGTTGTAGCCCTCTTGGTTTGAAAAATATTGTCCGTCATAACCGATTGTCTGACTTTTTGGGAGTAACAATTCGGAACTACCATACTTGCTTGCATCAATGTTTCGTTCGCCTCCCTGTACAAACAGTATTTCAACCGGTTTGGAGTTGTTAGTATTACTCCGCCCGATACCTGATTTGAACCCATTACCACGACCGTATGAAAGTGGTAGCGGATTTTCTTTATTATATTCAACTTTACAGAGATTGATAGTTTTACCGACAATTTCCCACTCGGTTTCAAAGGCATCCGCTATTTGGCTCAAAGCATCGCTACAAAAAGCGTGATTGTAAGATATTAGTTTCTCAACCGCATCAATACAAGTACCGACCGTCCAACCTGTTTCCCTCTGATTCAGGTTATCAACCAACATTTGCAAGTGTTCGTGTGGCTTTGCCGTCAAAGGAAATTTCAACCGGCGCGAAGTTGTATCCTTAAACTTGTACTTATCAAGTTTTGGCGCACTTAATATAAGCGTGTACTCGAAATTCCTTGTATTTTGTTTTTTGAAATTCTCCGGTTCGGTAAGAGTATAAGTTGCTCCCTCAAACTCGCACCAAGCGCCAAGCGGTATTTCGATATGTTGCGGCAGGGAGTAATAAAGTGTCAAACTGCCTATCTGCTTTATTGCTCTGTACCGGTAACTGTTATCGTTTACCGCTAAATCAATCTCTGTATTATTGAAATGTATAATCATGTGAATTGAAATATTTTACCGTTTCCACATTTTGTTGCCCGAATAGTTGTCGTAAACGGGAAATCTTCCTTTGAAATCTGGTCAAGGGCGTTTTTGATATTTGTTGAATTGGAAAAGAATTTCCCCTCCGTACCCTCTTGTCGGTAGTGAATCAGGTAACGACCGTCTCCGTGCTTTGTTTTTACGTTCGGTATGAAATCCAAAACATCAATTTCACAGTTTACCACATCCGTGATAGATACCTGTTGGCAGTTGAACATTTTCCTGTCGTCATCCTGCTTTACTCCGAGTTCACTAAACTTTTTCATAACATCCAAAATAATGTGAAATACATACTTGCAAATAGCGATGCCTCAATCCAAAAGGTGGGATTTCCTTTTATAGATAATATTCCAACGGAAAGGGATGTAATCAAGAGAAGAATAAGCCAATATCCGGCAAATATAATCCATAAAAGGGATGTTATGGCACACACCGCCGCCGAAGCAAAGTGTATGGTTTTTTCGTGTGATTTGAATAGTGGTGCTGTACCCACAAAACAAAGTCCTCCTCCTGCAAATAATCCCAAAAACTGATACCAAAATCCGGCTGAAAGCTCAAACATCATCGCCATAACGGAAATCCCTACTATATAGCACCAAATCGTAAAAACATAGCCCGCGCCCTTTTTCTTCCCGCCCAAAAGGTAAAAGCTATCGGATATGGATGCCGGAACGCCGAACAAAGCTATTAATACAACTAAATACGCCACAAAAAGCGAAGCCGATATACTTAACACTGTTGCCATTTCTTTAGATATTTAGAGTTACTTTTTCGGGATAATCATCGGTATGGTCATAGTCATCTGCCTCCTCAATGGTTAGCAGAGAGGAAACAGCCTGTTTGTGCTTAGAGGTAATAATAGCTGCTTTGTCTGCATATCGTTGAATGGATGCTAATATCATATCAGCAGAATCAACCGGCAATGTGATAATCATTCCGTTCAAATCAATATCAAGGCTTTCTTCGCCAAGTTTCTTTGCCGAAGCCACAGAGTTTCCGTAAACCGCCCTCATTTCCTTATCAATCCAACAAGGAATTCCGTTTACAAGAAAGCTATTTACAGAATCGGAAGTGTCATAATCTTCTATTTCCGCCAATTTTTCATTGATAGCATCCTGTAATGTGCGAGGGATATTGAAAATTGTCCGATAGTCGCTTTCTACCTGTCGTTTTGTCGATTTGCGCTGTTTGATAAAATCTTCGTACTTTTTAATATACGATGAATCCAAACGACCGAATTTTGCCGCGTTGTAATCGTTTACCAACTTGCTTTCGTAGTCGCTGTTCCAAAGGACAGCAAGAACAGCTGCTATCAATTTCTCGCGAGTAACAGTCGCCCAAACAACTACCTCATCGCATTCCCAATGATTTTTCTGTTCCTGCGCTTCGTCTGTTTCTGTCGATGAAGCGGATTGAACCTCTCTAATATTCCAACGGTAAGTAAAAGAACCGTCACCGTTTGCCTCGTAAACAGAGGGCTTAGAATCGTAATGTGCCATAAACTTCGCTTTTAATTATTGTTTTTAATAAATGTTTTGAATCACTGTATTTTGCCCAACCGAGCCAACTACTTATGCGCTGTTTGTACTCCTTTTCAGATACATCCCTTCGTTTATTTAGCTTTGCCACAGCCTTGCAAAAATTCTTTTTTATTCCTTTCCGCATTTTTGTATGCGTATGATAGAACACAAATCCAACAAAATCTATCCCACGTACCGCGACCGGAAAAACCTGATAATTGCCTTTCAACGATACATTTAGTTCCGAATGGAAGTAGTTGTTGATAAGAACCAATAAACCATGCAGAAACGCTTTATCGCTGTGAAGAAAAACCATATCATCGGCGTATCGGAAGTAGTATTTTATTCCAATATCTTCCTTTATCCAATGGTCGAAATAGGTCAAATACAAGTTTGCCAAATACTGTGAAAGATAATTCCCTATCGGAACACCGTCCGCACTATCAATAATATGGTCAATCAGCCACAACGTATCAGTACATTTTATTTTCCGGCGTACAATTTGCTTTAATACTTCGTGGTCAATACTCGGATAGAATTTTCGGATGTCTATTTTTAAGCAGTATTTCGTATTTTCAACATCGCGCATTGCGATTTTTACTTTTCGCATAGCACCGTGAATCCCTCGTTTTTTTATACATGAAAAACTATCAGCCGTGAACACAGACACCCATATAGGTTCAAGGATATTCATAACAGCGTGGTGTACGATTCGGTCGGGGAAATACGGGAGCCGGAAAATCTCGCGTTCTTTCGGTTCGTATATCTTGAAAATATGATACTCCGAAGTCCTAAATGTTTTGTTTTTAAGCATTTCATGAAGTTTCAAGATATTTTCTTCCCTATTCTTATCGTGCGTTTTTACACCATAGGAATTTAACTTCCCCCGTCTCGCTTTTTCATCAGCAAGTCGGAGGTTGTCAATAGCTATTATCTTTTCATATAAATTACCTACTCTTTTCATACTTTGCTTTTCACTTTGAGAATTTTCGGTTTCCCTACCAATACTCATTTGAGGTTGTCATCTTCTGCCAAGCGGCAAGGTCGTTGCTCTTTTTATCTGTTTTTTTACCTTTGAAAACCATAGGTGGGAGCTGATATTCGTATTCGAATTCGAGGGGGTGTTATTCGAATGAGCGTAACTGAGACCTGCATTCGCACTGTTATTCGCGTTACCGCCGAAAAGCACACCACAAGAACAACCAACCTTTTATATTCATAATCCGTTCGCTTTACGCTGGGATAAAGCAAAGGCGGGAGCCGATACTCGTAGTCGAACCCGAGGGGGCGCCATCCGAATGAGCGCAACCGAGACCCGCAGCCGCACCGTTAATCGCGCCACCGCCGAAAAGCACACCACGCAAAGAGCTTGATGTTACAGATATATAATGATTGTCGCACCAATACGTGGTAGAACCTCCTCCGTCCAATGCAGATATTATTTCTCCAAATTCACCCAAAATCATTTCTTTGACGTATCCTCCCGCTCTTGCTTCCAACCCACGCATTTCATAATTGGCGTAACCGTTATCAATATAGTTTGCCGGATTATTGGCAACATAAACCTTGCTTGTACCGCCGTCTGCATCTGTTTTGACTTCTATGTTGATTCCGTCCGTCCATTTCCAAATGTGTCCGAAAGGATTTTCAATGCCCCGATAACGGTTTGCATAAACCGTTACGATTGAACTTTCGTCCCCATTCACATCAACGGAATAGGAAACTTCGCCGGAAAAGTTTCCGAGTGAATCTGTTTGTCCGCAAGGAATGAATGGATAGTAACCGTTAAGAGTATTCCATTGCGTTGATGAAAGTGTCGTTACACCGTTTCCCAAACCGCCTTGTTTATAACCGTTTGCATCGGTTTGAGCGTTGAAAGCTGCTTGCGAATTTAGGTTGGCATATTCGATGTAGTAAAGCCATGCAGCATCTTTGTAGGCATTGTAATCGTTGCAATTCCATTGTGTACCGGCTCCGCGCAACCGAGCGGCTGTTCTGAATTGTGTACGACTTTTTGAGGTGGTCGGACGGCCAAGGACAGAGCGATAAGTTCCGTCCCATGCAGATTGATTGTTACCGCCACGATAATCTACGTCCATATTGACCACAGAACACAGTTTGCCGGTACTCCGCTCAAAAGTGGCTTCGTATGCAGATACATACTTCTTTGGTACAGAGTGGTATCCGGGCAAAGGGAGTTCGCTGATTTTTGCACGGCGTTTTGTTCCGTCTGTTTCAAATTTTCGGAAGTGCGCAGGTATTTCAACCATAACCTGCCCACGTGCGCCGCTCCGGTCGTATGCAGCCCAATTTGTCGGATGCAAATATTCGACAACCGTTCCGTCATCGCTCAAAAGACAACCCCTCATGCGGTTCTGAATGGGCAAACTTCTATGAAATGCCAAATTTCCTATGCGGGTGCAAACGGGTGATGATACAGCCGTATCAAACTCTATTCCGTAGGCGCATTGTTCCTCAAGATAAGGAAGTAAAGCAGCTAATTTCGCTTGTTTGCTTTCCCCATCTACATCCAAAACCTCAACGATTAAATCGAGAGGGTTTCCCTCTCCAATGGAGGGCAATTCATTCAATCGCTTTCCGTTTGTGAAAGCGGTTATAATTTGAAGCACGATAGCTTCTTGGTCTGTTGTTAATGCCATAATGTAATGAATTATTTTTTGTTTATAAACCTGATTACTGTCGAACCGTTAATACGCAACAATCGCATGGATTCTTGCGTAGTCAAACGAATAGGCTTTTGCTGCCTAAATTTTCCGGCAAAACGTCTTATTCGCCTTGAAATTCCGATGAATATTGCTATTACCATACTTCTTTATACATTCGAGCCGCTTCCCCAATAAATATCATTTTGAGCCAAAATATCGCTGTTTGGAGCGATTTCAACAATAGCCAAAGGCGACCAATCGTTCAATACGATAGGCGCTTCACTTGCGTTTTCGTCTTGATAGCATTTGACATTCAAAAATGCATCAATGTCAGAAACCACAAATTTGGGTTTCACATATATTGAAAAAGGGACATTGCCGGGCAACGAAAAACCGTTTGTCAAATCTGAAATTTTTCCGTGTGAAACAATGCGCCCACCCGCCATGAATTCACTGATATAACCTTTCTGTTCCATATTGTATATTTTATTAAGTTAAACGTAAACTTCCATTACCAGTAAACCGTAATGCGTTTGTTTTTATTTTACGCAATCCAGGTTCTATAACCGTTATTTCGATTGTTTTATAGATATTTGTATTCTCTGTCGGTATTACGAAAATACGACTTGTACCGGGCTTATTTACCGTAAAACCTCCGTCCGGCAAGACTGTTACGGCGTTGTTATCTCCGAGAAACAGTACATTTCGCCGAGCGTTTTCGGGTAACATGGTATAATCTATCTGCATCACACCTGTATTTCTGTATGTTACTGTTTTCGGATAATCCAAAATTATACCGGTAGGGGAAAGAGAGGCGGCTAATTCTTGCATAGCATTAATTGCTTCCTGTGCTGCTTCCGCCTTTTGATTGGCATTATCGGCTGCCGTATTTGCATCTGCCGCCTTATTTTCTGCCAATGTCGCTTTTGTATTGGCGTTTGTAGCCGCGTTATTAGCGGATGTCGCTGCCGTGTTTGCATTGTTTGCCGCTTGTGTTGCAGAGGTTGCAGCACTATTCGCCGCCGTTGTCGCGGTGTTTGCTTCGTTTTTTGCCGTTGTTGCTGCGCTCGCTGCATTGTTGGCACTTGTAGCAGCTGTGTTCGCACTACTTGCCGCCTGTGTAGCTGATGTGGCGGCATTATTGGCATTATCGGCTGCCGTTTTAAGGAACTGCAAACTAACCTTGACACTTCTATTCAAGGAATCAACCCCGATAGTAAATAGCCCGACAAGCGATTCAGCCAAAGGGAGTGAGCTTATTTTTATTTTCTTAATCGCCATATATTGATAGATTTATTGCATTTTCTTCATTGTCCTCTGTTATTATTAAAGTTCCGTCTTCTGCCGCCAACAGGAATTCTTCGCCACCGCCAACACCAACACGGAACGAAGTGAACACAAATACGAGAGAAAACTCAAACCAAATTTTACCTTGTGGCGAGAATTTGGATACCGAGCAACTTTTATAATAGCACGGATATTCATAACCGTTTGAGTGTGCAAATAAAGCTCTTTCTTCCGGGCGTGATAAGTCATACAGCAAAGCATTATAGTTGCGCCAAAATTCCTGTAATGTAGATGCTCGCATTAAGCAGTTAAGTTTAACCTCTTTTGTTTGAAAAAACACATATTCACCATCATAAATAGCTCCGCTTTGCGTTTTTATATCTTGCAAAAGATTCTTTTTAACGGCGGGAGATTTCAGTATTTCCGTTTCGCTTCCGCGCAATACATAAACTCCGTATTCTGATAAATCACTCTCATCCAATTCATAACCTTGTTCCGGCACAATGTTTGACTGTGGGGCAACATAATTGTAATCCGCCAATGGAAAATCATCGGCAAAGCGCAAAGAGAATACGCCGAGCGTTGATACCTGTGACATATTCGGTTGAGAAATCATTCTCAATCGGTATGTTTTTTCAATATCGCTAAAATTGAAATCGTGGTACGCTCCGTCCGATAATTGTTCGATAAATGTTCCGAACCGGGCATTATGCCCATGAAAAGCAAAACCGATAGACAATTCTTTGGTATCAAGCACAGGTGCGGAAAGGTCAAATTCTTCGCCGTCCTCCTCCGCCCAATCATTACTGTCAATCGCTTTGAGAGAGGGGAAAACGACTAAATCTTTATATCCGTTGTCTGTTACAAAAACCTGATATAAAGAATAGGCATCCTGTCCGTCTATGTAGAAATTCCCTGTCATTTCTTTATCGTTATTCCTTTCAAATTCATATCGTCAATTCCCGATTTTACCTGTCGGATGTTGGTGTTTATTTCCGCAAGATTTTCGCAGTATTTTGTATTACTTTCAATACCGGCAAGGTGTTGCAATATCATATTACTGTTAGCAACAAGTATCTTTGTATTCTCTGTGATGCTATATGTATGCGCCTGAATTGCTGTGAATCGACCGTTTAATTCATCTGCTGAATCTTGGCTCATAGATGCAAAGCCTTTTTGAGATGCTTCGCGTTCTGCATTCGGCTTCCACAAATCAAGATTTTGATTTGCCGCCTCGTCTTGAAACATTTTATACAAATCAAAGGCTGTGTCTTTTGCTGCATTCGCATCCGATACAACGCCTTTCATAATTTGGGTGTATTGCTTGAATTTTTCTTCATCCGTCAAATTGCTGTTCCCCATAGTTTTTAGCATATCTTTTTGGGCTTGTTCAAATATCGGGGCAAGCGTGATGGAGTAAATCATATCTTGAGCAAGTTTTTCAAGCATTGATGAAACGCTGTCTGAAAATGCTTGCGCCGCATCCGTTCCGTTTCTGAAAGCATCGGTAAGCGCATCACTCATTGAATTTCCAAGCTCTCCAAATATGTCGGTTAAATAGTCATTAACTTCTTGATAGGCTTTTTCCGCCATATCTGCCAAATCAATCATATTTTGCAAAGATGCTTTCGATTCATCGCTCATTGTTTGGGTGTTAAGAATGACCTTTGCCAATTCAGCATCGAACTTTCCTGTTTCATCTATCAATTTAGGATATACGTCAAGTATTCCGCTGTAAATATCCTTTCCCTTTCCCCAACCAAATAATCCTGTTTTTTTGTGTCCTGTCTTAACAGTTATAGAGTTAAGTCCCTGAATACCTTTTTCATACTCAGCTAAATTTTTTTGGTAGGTATTCCTGGTAAAAATATTACTTTGCATCCATTCCGGTGGTTTAACACCCTTAATTTCTTTGCTTAAATCGGAGAGAGCTTTTTTATAAACCTCAATAGCATTTGTCGCTTTCCCGTATCCGTCCGTTCCAAAAATAGTTTCAGCTTCTTTCAGTAAAAGGTTTTGTTCTAACAGCAAAAGATTATACTCGCGTTGCATCGCCAACTTATTTGCTTGTATTTCTTTCAAAGCCTCTTGATGACGTGCCTCGGCCGCCGAAGCCATATTAAAAATTGCAGTAATAATCTGTACAGCGGCACCTATGATGGCTAAAATGACAGATGCTTTTTCAACCGTTGAAATAGCCTGTCCTGCCCCAACCGCCAAAATCTTTATACCATCAATCATTGCGATTGTTCCACTTGCTATATTAGAGGCTGTTTTAATAATTTCTCCGGCTGTTCCTCCTACGGTATCGCCTATATCTTCAAATGAATCATTAACGTCTTTTAGCGTTTTATGCAAATCTTGCCATTCTTTTATTGAACGCTTGTTTGGCGAAGTTGAATTTTTTGCATTTTCAGTTTCAACGCTTTTCTTAGCTGTCGTTACCTTGGCCTTGGCTATGGCGAGTTTTTTATCATCTTTTTCTCCGCTTGCTTCAAACTTAGCCAATTCGTCCTCTGCTTGTTTTAGAACTTTTTCAAGCTGCTTCAAAGACATATTCGCCACTTCATCCATCCACGCCTGAAATGTTGCCTCTCTTTCTGCAAATGATTGATTTATTGCATTTAAATCGTTTTCCTCGTTACGGTTCAATTCATCTACGTTGTCGGTTGTGAAACCTGTTTTTAGGCTTCCGTCCTCATTGTGCATCTGCCTCCGTTTGTCCTCGTATTCTTTCGTCGTTTTGGTAATCTGCTGTTCGTAGGATACAAACTCGTCAAGCATATTTTTCAACATCTCTTTATTGGCATTTTCCTGATAGGTGTTTGCCAAATCCGTAAATGATTCGAGTTGTTTTAATTGTTCATCCGAAAGGTCTTTATCTGTCATTCGGTTGGTATATGAAAGCCCTTTTTCTTTGAATTTAGGATTTTCTTGCTGCCAAACAATTTCATCCTTTGCGTTCAACTCCTTAACCATTTCCTCCCGGCGCTGCTTGTTTTGTGTTATCAATTTTTTATAATTCAGGTCAATTTGAGCGGTTTGCTTTCCAAAACCATCTTCCATAGCTTCAATGCGAGCCTGTTCAATTTCAAGCTCTGTATCTCTTATTGATTTTTCAATGGCTTTTTCGTATTCTTCAATTTTCTTTATACGTTCGGCGGCGGCAATTTTTTCTTGATTGGCGTTTTGTGTTATTTTAGGGCTTTTGGGCTTTGTTGTATCTCCGCCAAGTGCCTTATAAGATTTCTGCGTTTTGTCAAGATTTTCAATGGCATCCTCGTAGGCTTTCTGTGAGTATTTTTTGCTGTTTTTGGTTATGTCATCAACGAGTTTCTTTGCTTCTGAATAAGTCTTGCGGGCATTTTCTTTTGCTTCTGCATAAGTCGTTCCTCCGCTGTTGGCTGTCGTTATGGCTGAAATTGTATTACCCACTTCATTAATCTTTCCTTTCAGAAAATCAAGTTGTGAAATATTTGACATTGTTTGCCAATCAAATTTACCCCATTCGGTATTGACATCAAACAAACCTTTTTCAACGTTTGTGATAGCCGGTATAACCGTCTTATCCATTGCACCGGCAAGCCTTTCGGATTCCGGTACAAGTTTTTCAATTTCTGCGTATTGGTCTTTGTATTTTTGAAGTTGCTCGTTTAGAATGGATAATTTTTCACTATCTGTTTTTGCCTCAAATTCAGCCTGCCGTATGATTTCGTCGCGTTGAGCCTTTTCCTCTTTTTTAAGTTTTAGCGTTTCTTCTGCTTCGGTTAATTGCCTACTAAAAGCGAATATCATCCCTCCGTTACCAAATTGTCCGGACTGCATATTTACGGCTTCGTTTATGCTTTTTTTCAAGGATTCAACACGCTTTTGAGCTGTTTCCAAATCCTTGTTTAATTCAGCTATTTCCTTGTCATCAGCCGTTTTGTTGATAAGTTTGTCCCTATCCTCCAGCTTCATGTTTTTGAAATCCTGCATAGTCATACCGGCAAACGCTTCCGGCATTTCCTTTTGGAGTTCTTTCCATGCCTTTATTTGGGCGTAGATAGTTTGTGTTTCATCGTTAATCTTATTGGTTAGTTGCTGCGTTTTGGATATTAGATTTTCCTTTTTTTCCCTTGCGGCTTCCATAACCTCATTATGCTTGCGTTGTGCTGCTTCGGCAGCAGTTTCCGCCGTAACGAGCTTGTAAATACCAAAAACCAACGAGGCAACCGCAACGGCTATCAAGGTATATGGGTTTGACAACATCGCGGCTTTTACTGCTTGCAATGCTTTGACAAGTCCTTGTTGTGCCAACGCAAGCAGTTTTGTCCTTGCTGCTGCTACTGCTTCCGCATTTGACAACTGTATGCCTGCAGCTGTCGCGAGTTTCTTTTCCAAAACGGCTTGCATCAAAATTTTCCTGTTAAGGTTCTGAATGGCGTTCAAGGTAATCAATGCGGCTTTGTAAGAGCCATAAGCAACGACAATATCGGCTATTGCTTTACCTATTTCTTCATAATGTTCAACGATTGAAGTGGCTCCGGCGATTGTACTTGTTATAATTCCTTGTCCTTTTGTACCCAAATCATTCATCATATCATCAATCGCGCCGTGAAGATTGGATATGCTTCCCTCAATACCCTTGCTTTGCTTATCAAGCATTCCGTAAAACTTTCCGCCCTCACTGGCGGCGGAAGCAAAAGCATCGGCAACCATATCCGCGCTTATTGCACCGTTACTCATTTCTTCTTTCAGAGCGCCGATTGACTTTCCTGTTTTTTCTGCTATAACAGAAAGAGGGTTGAAACCGGCATTTATCATCTGTAATAAATCCTGCCCCATCAGTTTTCCTGTGGAGGACATTTGGGAAAAAGCCAAAGTAAGGGAATCAAATTTAGCTTGATTTCCCATAGATATGTCACCTATCTGCTTTAATAGGGGCATAACCTTTTCCGCTTCGATATTGAATGAAAGGAGTGTTTGTGCGCCTTTTGCGAGTGGGGTTAGTTCGAGAGGAGTTTTTGCGGCGAATTCTTTTATTTGACCAAAAAGGGCATCTGCTTTCTGTTTGCTGCCTAACAGCGTTTCAAATGATATTGATAGACTTTCTACCTCTCCGCGCACTTTTACGATGTCGCTGATAAAAGACTTTGCCATTGACAATGTGAAATAACCTCCGACAGCTCCGGCAATCTTTTTGTAGGCATTATCTATACGAGCGCCCTCCGATACCGCCGAATCTCCAATACCTTTCAAGATATTAGATGCCCGGTTTGCATCCGCCCTTAATTGACTGTTATCAAGTCCGAGGCCGTAATATGATTTTCCCTCATCGTTCGCTGCCATTTTCTATTTAGTCATTTCCAACATTTTGAGATAACCCTCTCTCGTGTTGATATTGATACCCTTTTTGTTTTCCGTTTCTTCCCTTTTCTTGCTGTTATAACTTGGTAGAACGGAACCGTACATTACCATGTTTGCGTAACTCATATCGTACAGGACATAATCAATAGGAAGATTAAATCCTTTTACTGTTCCTGCAATTACTGCCCAGATGCTGTCATTACCGTTTCCCTCGTCTTCTGTAGAAGATTTATCTCTATCAGGGAAACGGTAAGCCCGAAAAAATCGCTTAACTGCATTGTTTTGAGCAATCTCGCCATAATCTCGTGTAAGTCCCTTGGCTCTACATTTTCAAGCAATTTTTTAGCGAGGATTGCTTTGTTGTCAATAGTAACTTCGTTTTCATCGCTGACAAGCCCGAAAAGCCGTTTTGTAACGACTTTTTTTGTTTCGGTTATGTTCTTTGCCCCGAGTATAAGAATGGCGATAATATCGCCCAGAACACGGCAATCTTTCGCTATGTACAGACTTTCAATGGCTATATCATCGGGATTTAATTCAACCGTTGGAAGTTTTGATATAGCCTCTGATGCAAGTATAAGCGTGGCGGCGCTCGGCGGCGATACTTTATAGGTTTCCCCGCCGACAACTACCTCCTCTTGTTGCTGTAATATTGTTTTTGATACTTTGCTTTCAACTGTATCCATTTTTTTAATTATTAGTTTGTTGCGGATGCAGGACTTGAACCTGCGACCTCTTGGATATGAACCAAGCGAGCTGCCAACTGCTCTAATCCGCTGTACCAACTTATTTTTTATCATCGGGAGCGGCGGGTTCTTTTTCTTTTTCCGCCACGTTCGCTTTAATAAGTTCATCGGCGCGTTTTGCATCCACTTCCAATACTGTTCCTATCGGACGGAACTTGTTATTTGCGGTTTTATCCACAAATCCTGTCGTTACTACTACTTTCATATTAATTTAATTTTAAGTTGTTTATGCCTGCGGAGCCGTGTACGGTTGCAATACATTTCCTGTCGCGGGTTTCATCCCTCTGAAAGTGTAATGTAACTTGATACCGTCTGCTGATTTCCACAATTCTTTTACCGAAACAGTGCAACGTGGCATCTGTCTGCCCTCAAGGGTAGTGTCTTCGGGAATTACCCGGATTGCGTACTCGGAAGTCACCACACCATCGTTGTCAGGTATGGGCTTCGCGGTTCCTTTTTCGACAAAACGGTCAAATTCGATATAGGGTTGGTTTGCCAGACGTTTGTAATCTGCAATATCCCCACCCTCGTATTGAGCTTTCAATTCATCGCCGTCATCCGAATCAAGATTGAATGAATCAAGTACCGGCTTTTTGTCGAGAGCCGTATAAGTACCCGGCGTTCCTGCTGTTAAAGGGGCAAATTCAATATTCATTCCTCCCCATGCTAATACTGCCATAACTATTTAATTTTTAATTTGTTAATTTACTTTTCTTATAACTCTTATGTCACCGTTTCCGGTTAGTCTAATTGGGCTTATGTCCTCTCCTCCTGTATAGTAGTAATCATACCCCAATTTAATGACTATAAAATGCTGATTGATTTCGAGTTCTGCTTCCGTGTAGATAGTCTGCCGTAAATTGAATTTATAATTAGATTTTTCTACCGTCAACGATTTTACAAATTCGGCAGCTGCTATTTCCAATTCTTCACTTCGTTTTCCGTCCTCAAGCATTACACCGTTATCGGTGTCGGGCGCTTCAATGTCCGGGATGAAAATGTTAATCGTTACCACACCTGTTTCAATTTGGTCGGGAATGCCGGTTGTAAAGGCAACAATAATATCCTCCGCTTTGCTGTCGCGGGGTCGATAACCGAACCGGTATATCTTTCCGTTTACAGCGTTAGGAAGTGCGCTGTTTTTCAACAATGCAATAATGTCGCTCTGTACCTGTTTACCTGTTTTCATTTCCTCCTAAATCCAAGTTTTGAAAGCATTTGCGGAACGAGCTTTTCAGCCAACAGTTCCGAACTATCCAATACATTATATCCTTTTGCTGAAACGTATGAAGCGTAATTCATACCGGCTACGACAATTAAACATATCCCTTTCGGGAATTTGCTGATCAGTTGTTTCACGAACTCTTGTCCGTCTGATGCGCCTTGTTTTCCCTGTTTTACAGTTGAAAAGCTGCTCATCTGTATGACATTCCCATCCACAACTACGACATATCCTATTGAACTCCGCAGGTTTCCTGTCTGGTCATAATACCCTCCATTAGTGCGAGCTTCGTTCAAACATTTTTCGCCGACATAGCACAGATTTCGTATAATTACCTGCTCTTTTCTCTGTACGAGATTAGTGATGTAATTATCAATATGGCTATCCGGTGTCAAACGTGTTATAGACATAATCAAACAACTATTCGTAACGCACCGACAGCCTCCAACCATTCCGTAAACATTACCGAAAACTCGCCCAAATCCTTTCCTAATCTGTTTATCTGTACCCGCTCCGCTTCAAACGGTTGAGGTTCGATTAAAACAATGTAAGAAGCGACCTTAAACGTGTTTCCGTTCTGTTTTCCGAGATTGTTCCTTTTGTTCACTTGTACGTTGCAAGGAATGGGAGCGCCGAATGTTTCTTCCGGTTTAATCGGATAATCATTGTCGTCAAATCCGCCTCCTGCTTTCGTCTTAGCTGCTATCGTTCCGTTTTCTATAATCATAAATCACTTCCCATATATCCGTATGCAACGCCTAAATTTCCGCCATCCCCCAACTCGTCAAGGATACTATCAGCATTTAACCGAAATCTACGTCTGTCCTCATCTGTAAAACTATACGATATTCCTCCCTGTGAAACATCCGGGCATTCGGAAAGGAACTTGTATATTCGAGCTTGCGCCCTCTTAAACGATGCCCCGTTGCGAATTTCCGGTGTTAATACGGTTTCAATATCTAAACCCAAACCCTCTGCAATATCATTTACGGTTGCAGTAGGGATTGGATAATTCGATAGGCTTTTCAATGATTGCAGAACGTCCATAACATTACTCTCCTCCGTTCCAAGCTGTATTCTCTGTGTTAATGAACACCAAAGAATTACGGTTGATAAGTGCCGGTTGTACATAAGCCTCTGCCATTGTTACCTCAAGCATTGGGTTCAAATCAGAGTAACGTGTCAACTTGTAATAACTTGCCTGCGCTTGCAAAGCATCGTTATTAGGGACATTCGGAACAGGCTTGTAATACGTGTATCCGAGTTGTGGAACAGGCGAAAGCGTTACTACTTTCGGATTCCACGGTTGGATTGTCGTTTTCTTTCCGTCCTTTGCTTCAATCGTTGCATAGGGGTCAATCACAAGGATTTGCGGAGCGCCTTTGCCAATCAGATAAGCATTCACGCTTGCAAGCGAAATCATATCCGCCGTAACGAGAGTTTGGTCATAACGGGGAAATAACCTTTTGGCGATTGCCGGTTGTGATATAAGTTGTTCAAACTTACCTGCCGTCATGATTGCGTACATCGGTTTTTTAAGACCTTTTGCAGTGATTGCTTTTTGCGCATTAATCAAATCCTTGATACCGTCAGCGTTTGCTGCCGTCCAAACAACTGCCGCTCCTTTGAAGTTTTCAGTCGGAACGTTGAAGTTAATAACATCTTCCGTTGCCATTTCTCCCTCGATATTTGCCGGAAAAGTTTGGATTCCTTTTGAACCGATGCGCAAAGCATCAATTTCAACTTTGTAATCCATTGCTTTGTTGCAAAAATCCAAGTCGTTGTACACCAAATCAACCAAATAACGTGCGGTTGCGACATCTTCCGTGTTTGCGGCTGCCACAACTTGCAAATCGTTGTACTCGTTGATTTCTATTTCGTCCTTTTGACGGCTTACCGCAATCTTGGAAAGTTTACCACTCCAAGACCCCACCTTTTGTCGGGTCTTCTGCGGGGCTTTCGTATTGAACGCCACGCGGTCGGCGGACACAGGAATACCCTCGTCGCCTTCAATACCTTTCAGGTCGAATTTCGGGGTATATTTCAGCGGAAAGAGTTGTTGCCAAGCAAGCCCCAATCCGGGCTTGTAAGAATTGACAGCGACCTGCATTCCCGGCTGGTCGATGTCAAATAAAGGTTTATTCATTGCCATAAATCAATCCTCCTTATACTAATTGAATGGTTGGGAGCAATGCGGCTACCTCGCTGGCGATATTCGCCGTTTCTTTTCTCAAATTCGCTCCGTTTACAAGTCTTACGGCTTGGTCTCCGTTCCCTGTTTTGATACCGTTCCCGATAACATACAAAGGAGTAATTAACGGAGCTGCTGCTGTTGCACTTGCTGCGGCTGCTTGATACAGCACAGTTCCGATAGGTACATCAACGCCAAGTGTTACAGTAACCGTGTCGTAATCTGCGTTTGAAGTATCAACCGCCGTACTTGCGACAGCCTTTTTTCCTGTTCCGATAAAATCACCGGAAACGATACCGCTTCCTTTTTCGATTTTGATTGTGGTATCGGCGGCGGCAACTGCGGCGGCAAGTCGATAACCTTTAATCAACGCATATTGGGAGCCTGTCCCTTTTCCGACCGCAGTCGTTGGAGGGGCATCAAATGTGGGTGCGGTAACTAAACCGCCGCCCGGCTTTTCTGCATAAATCTGCTCAAAGTAGATAGGTTCTACTTTACCGGCATCTTCATATTTGAAATTTACATTTGCCATAATTATTTTGTTTCATTTTGCAGCCCTTGAATGGCGGGGGCTGACTTTGCCGCCTCTTGTTCTGCGATACGAGATTTTAGAATAGGGTTTATTTCGTCCCCTTTACCTCCTCCACCCGAACCGGCTTTCGGTCTTGTTACTACTCCGCCCTTTGCGTTGTATTCCGTTGTGATTGCTTCTATGTCGGGTGTGATTTCTGCTACCCATGCATTAAAGTCTTCATCATCTTTGAAACTGTAACGTTCAAAGTCCTTTTCGTAACGTTGACGGATTTTTTCCGGCGCATTTTCCAACACTTTTGTGAGTGATTGTTTCCGGGTGTTAGTCGTTTTCTCTCCCTCAATACGTGCCAACTTTTCAGAAAGAGCCTTGTTGCTTTCGATGATAGCCTTTGCCCATTCCGGCGTGGTTTTATCATCTTCTTTCGGTGGCGTTGGTGTTGTTGGCGGTGCCGGTGTTTCGATAGGTTTGCCCTCTTTAAGTGAGTGCTTTTTTTCATAGTTTGCTACTGCGGATTGCGTTGCCTGCGTTGCGCGGCTGTCCGCTTCGCTATCTATGATTTGCTGAAACGTTACCCCCTCTACATAGGTTGCAACTTGTTCTTCGGTTGTTACAGTTTTCGCCCCTTTTTCGGCTATCCTGTTCAAAATGTTTTCGCTGACACCTACAAACTTAGTTTTCAGCGCATTAATAATTGACTGTTTCATATTTTTAAAAATAATTCCATTTATATCCGTATGCACTATTAGCCTTATTTTGACAACAAAGCCTTATATTAGCAGGACAAGCGTTTAGGCTTCTTGCTGCCTCTTTCAGACTATCCCATTTCTTTACAAATTCACCGCTCATTAGCTTTTGAATTATACACTTTTTATTTTTAGAAGCATTTAGTCTTACTCTATATGCGTGTTTGATGTTTTCGGAGTAAGTAGCCCATTCGAGATTTTCAATTCTGTTATCTAATTTGTCTCCATTTATATGATTAACTGTATCCTTTTTATTTTCATTTTCTAAAAATGCCTCTGCTACTAATCTGTGTATTGACATTCGTTTTCTTTTTCCGTCTTTCCATAAATGCAACATTAAATACCCTCCTCTATTACTGCTATTAAGGATATGAAATGGCATTGAATGGTTTGAGTTTCCATTCCCAAGACTGATAACTCTACCTAAATTGCTGACCTGATAAATATCCTCGTATCCTTTAATGTTTCTCCATTCTTCCATATAAATTAACTGAATAGATTATTTTTTGCAAAAATACTACTTATTTTTTAAAACACTCATATTATAAGTGTTTTTATTATTATTTTTGCAAAAAAAATTATCATGATACAGAAAATTAAACTCACAGAACTTGAAGCAAATCAAGGACAAATAGAGGGATTACCTGTTAATCCAAGGCAGATACATCAATCCAAATTTGAAAAACTGAAAAAGTCATTGCAGGAAGACCCTGAAATGCTTGAACTGCGTGAAATACTTGTCTTCCAATACGGTAAAAAATATATTGTCATTGGCGGAAATATGCGCTATCGTGCAGCTATTGAGTTAGGAATAAAAGAGTTGCCTTGTAAAATAATACCACCTGAAACATCTGTACAAAAACTAAAAGCGTACACGATTAAAGATAACGCTTCTTTCGGAGATTGGTCGTATGATGATTTGGCGAACGAATGGGATTCTAAAGAACTGGAAGATTGGGGAGTTGACGTGTGGAAAGATGATGATAAATGGTCGGATGATGATTTTTTTAATGAAGAAGATACAATTCCTTTACAAAATGATAAAAACGAAAAAATATCGCTAATCGTTAAAAGTACAGATGAGAATATGATTATTTCGCTTTTTTCAGAACTAAATGGACGAGGTTTTGAGTGTGAAATCAAAAAGTAATCTGTTCAATTAATATTTAACAATATTTAACCTGTTTATTCTATTGTAGTTTATTGAACTTAGATAAATAGTAAATAGGAATAATTTTAAAAACTAAAACACAACAAAGATAAATAGAATAAACATTGTTAATTTGTTTATTTTCACTGATTTGCATATTAGAATTAAGCGTTTTATATTTGCAAAACGAAACAAATAACAACTACATTGCAGCAGTTTAAAAAGATATAAGGAAAGTCGTTAATTGGCGGGTATGCTGCAATTTTAGTACCCAAAAATTGACGGCTTTTTCTTTTGTATAAATTAAACTTTATTCTATTCTCTATTTGTCTGAAATCACGTTTTGGGAATAGTCTTAGCGGTTAAAAAAGGTAGCCAGAAAGCCGCAAGGGGGAAGTTGAAATAATCGGCTCCTGTTGGCGAATAAACACACATATGAGCTATGACACGTTTATTCAAACACTGATTAAAGAAAAAGCGATGACCCGACGAGCTAAAGCATGTCAAAGTCAAAACACTTTTTACACTCTTCTAAAACAGCGATGTTTTGGGGTAGGGTAGAAGTGTTTTGACTCAAACCCTCTAAACACAGCATATCAATTACTAAATAACTATAGAGATAAGTGTCAAAAAATGAAAAAAAGATTTTTTTTGATATGAAAAATAAAAATACTAAATTTGCAGCGTTCAACGCCAAAGAACAACATTTTGATTTTAGAATGTGTGGTATTTTTATTGCCATAAATTCAGCTATTATAGGCTATCAACCCCTTGTGGATTGCTGCACTTCTAAAGTCGGTGATTGTTCTTTGGCGAGAATAGGGGAAGATAGCCTTTCCCATTTTAAATACTTAATTTTTCGTTCACAAATGCCAAAGAACAACGAAATTGCAAGTAAGGCGAACAATAGTAACCGTACAAGCACGTCCACCGGAACGAAATCCGTAGAACTATCTAAAATATTCCGTCCGGAATATCTTGAGTTTACAAATCAGTTAGCAATAATCGGAAAATGGTTTGTTGATAAACAAGATAGTGAAACAGACGACTATCTGCAAGAGAGGTATGCAAATATTGAAAATCATCTTTCCCAAGTTGCCTATGAAATAGGATTACTTGTATCTTCCGATTTTAAGGAAAATGTTTACTATAATCTAAATTTTAAGGAAAATGGAGACGAATAAAAATGAATTAAAGAAGGTTTTTACCTTCATTCCAAGTAATCATCCCATTCGGATTGAAGTAATTAACAATGAGCCGTGGTTTGTCGCAAAAGATGTTTGCGATGCTTTGAGCATTAGCAACAATCGTGATGCTGTTGACAGACTTGATAGCGATGAAAAGCTAATGTCGGCAGTACCGACGTTAGGTGTAAATCGCGGATTATGGCTTGTCAATGAGAGTGGTTTGTACAATCTTATTTTTCAATCTCGCAAGCCTGAAGCTCGCGCTTTCCGCAAATGGGTAACATCCGAAATATTACCTGCTATACGAAAGTACGGCGTATATGCAACAGATAAAGTATTAAGTAATCCTGAAACTTTATTGGAAGCTCTACAAGCCCTAAATTGCGAACGGAAAAAGTCCAATGATTTGAACGTCATCATCAAGGGGTTGAAAACGCAAAACAAAATGCTTAACAGTTCTAATTCTACAATGATAGCTAAGATTGAAAAACAAAGAAAGCTATTGGAAAATAAAGAAATAAACAGTAATGCCAAGATTGCTGAACGTTTCTTTATGGTAGTAGATATGTTGGTTGCCGTGAAAACTATCCGGGGAAAACAGACTTTTACAACAAAGTACCAAATCAATAATCGTAATTTCGGTCGGTCAAGGGAATTTCCGGAAAGTAAAATATTTCAACCTGTTTGGATTTCCTATCTGATGGAAGACTATGGAATTTCAGGCGAATGGATAATGACTGGAAAAGGACGGATGTTCGAAAAAGATGTTAAGGTTTGTATTACTAATTAACGTATTGATTCACAAAGGAAGCAAAAAATCACTTATGAAACAAGTGATTTTTTGCTTTTTTAATACTTCTGTTGATGAAAAAATAGTGATTTCTTTGTATAATAAAAAATAAACGTTATATTTGCAGTGTAATAAGGTGAGTCTCCGGGTTTATCCCGCAGTCGCATCACATGTTGAGCCGGAGGAATCCGGCTCTCCTATTTTTTATTGTTTATATATTCTGCCTTTCTCATTAGAGAAATAATAATATATAGGAATTCCCTCTTTTCTGAGTTTAAGCAGTTCAAGATGAATCTCCCTTGTTTCTTTTTCAAATTCAAACAATACAATTTTTGCTCCTTGTTTCCGGGTAGCTTTTTTTGCTTCCTTTACAATATTATTGTGTCCTGATACCCTTTTCAAGTCTGCTAAAACACCGTTTATTGTTGCATCAGGTGAGGGAATACGCGGAATTTCTTCTAATAATTCTATCTTATGACCATTATTTGCAAATACAATGGACATCTCAATTTCTTTGTCATATTTTGCCTTTTCATTTTTGCTTAGCTTGGAGTGCTCTATTCGTTTCTTGTTGGATACAACATATCCACCGCTAAACTTATCAAAGTGTATTTTCGTCCAATCATCTGTATTGTACGAGTTATACTTCACTTTTGCCTCTTTTAGAAATTCAGCTCTACCCACTTGATTTATTTTGTTTACAGAAATTCCGGCAAAGTTAGCATTATCTTTCAAAAAATACGACAGAGTCCCCATATTATTTGCTTTCTCTATTCTGTCCGCATTCTCTTTTATCCACTTTTTGAAGTTCTCAGGCACATCATTGACGGAATTTTCACTATCAACGGACGGCTCCTCTCCGTTCATTATTCGCTCGTTGTCGGCTTCCATTTCCTCCTCTGTTTTCAGAATTGATATGGCGTGGCACCGGCAGGCAGGATGCCAACCGGTAAACTTGAAATCCTTTGGATATTTGCCTTTCAATTCATCACATATATCGGAAAATGCCACACCGTTTAGTGTGTGGTTATTGGATAGGCGCACTTCAATCCCGACAACGAAATCCATTTGTTGCCAACGGGTATAATCGGAGGTTCTGTAAGCCATATTGGTTTCTGTCCTTGCGAGGCGCATAGCATTTTTATAGCTGCTCCGGTAAACACCTTGGCCGGGATGGTAGTCTTTTGCATTTTTCGATAATTGTAATTCTCCATGTTCGTCCCGGACACGGCGGAACAGTTTATTTGGTTCTTTGAGGTATTGTTTCAAGTCCCGCGCCATTTCGTCCGCCGGTAAACCGTTTCTCAACCCCAAATCCAATCCCATTTCCATCTCAGATTTGAATTGGTCTGTATAGTTCCACACCCTGTCGGAAAGGTTTAATCCGGCTGTTTTGCGTGTTTCAAACGCCTCACGTGCTTTGTCGTTACTGCTGTAATACTTTCGTTCCTGTGCCTTTGTTAATCTGTTTTTATTATCCCCAAATACGAGGTCGCAAAGCACATTGTTTTTATTGTTAGCCAAAGTCCACTCAGAACGTACACCGTTCACAATAACCGTTTGCACATCCTTTGTCAGCCCTTTTATCAACTTATCAATGCGAGCCTTTGTGTTTGGGTAATCAGAGAAAGAAAACGGTTTGTCGGGGTTGAAATCGGTTATAGTCATACCGATAGCAGCAGCTTCTTTGACCGCTGATTCATATATTTGCGTTATCTGTTTATCTGTTAATCCAAGATTACGCAAATGCTGTTTATCCCAATTGTTTATTTTCTTCGCCATAGTCTTTTATTATCAAATAGCTCCCTCCATTACATCGGACATTTCTTCCTGTTTTATTTGGGCTATTTCAGCCTCTACATCTTCGGCATATCCGAGATTAGAAATGGCTGTTTTTTGGCTCATTACAGCCTTTCCGCCGGTTGCGCTGCTGTAATTGCTTATCTGTTCTTTTTCATCCCGGATTTGGAAAGGAGTAATTACCGTTTCAACAATGAGACTATCAATAGCAGCTGCCATTTTCGGGTACATTTTCTTCATAAATGCCCTGACAACATTTATTTCACGGTCGAAAAATTCCAACCATATTCCGCTTTCGTCCGTTACTTTCAGTTGGGCATCAATAAACATCATTTTGCGGGCTTCACCGGACATTGGCGTTGATTTCATGTTATCCATAGACATATCGGGGAGTTGAAGCTCTGTGAAGAAATCGCGTTTGATTTCGTCAACATGGAACTTGATACTGTCTATCGCTTGCTCCCAAGTGGCATAACCTGCTTTGTCGTTCTGTCCGTACTGTAAAACGTTACGTCCCTCATTATCCGATTTACTTTCCGCTCCAAATTTTACTTTGTTGTCAGAATATACAACCCAATTCGGGCGAGCGTTTTTGCGTATGTAGTTACCGTTTCGGCTTAAAGTCCATTCAGCCTCGTAAACGTTATCCGATTGGTCTTCCCAAATGGGTTCGGAGCGGCGTATGTAAATTCCATTAATCTTTTGCAAGTCGAAATTTTCCCTTAATTCCTCCTCAATTTTTCCTCCGTCTGTACGCCAACGGATATGCTCGTCCGCTGTGTAGGTTTCAAAGTAAGTGATTGTTTTACCGTCCTCAAGGCGAGTGTACTCAATAGACAAGGCAATCAAATCATCATATTCATCAAACAGCGGGTACAGATTATCTCCATTCATTGGGGAATAGTTTTTGCAACGAAGTTTTAGATTGCTTTTTTGCCCTGCGTATTCCGTATCTGCCTCTTGGCTGTACCATATTGTCGTGTTTTCGCAGGAAGCAAAAAGATATTTCCCTCGTTCCATGTTTACACTATCAATACGGTTTTTGACGAATATGGCTTCCATTATCTTTGCCGCCAATTTTTCATTTTCGTTTTGCGGCTTGTACACACGTTTAACAGGTATGCCGAAAATCAGTCCTTTCATGCGGTTGACAGCAAGTTTTTGTAATCCGAGTGTCCGCTTCGTTACTTTTTCAATACCCTTTTTCGTTACTTTATCCGTGTATAACTTATCTGTCATTACCGGATGCAGTTTCGGGTCGTACTCTTTTTTTAGTTTCTCCCACGCGGGGACAACAACGCTTTTGCGCTTGAGGTCAGAAATAATGCCTTTAGCATCCCTGTCTGTTCTTGTAATTTCTTTTATATCCATATCG
This sequence comes from Candidatus Symbiothrix sp., assembly GCA_031261295.1. Classification (GTDB taxonomy): domain Bacteria; phylum Bacteroidota; class Bacteroidia; order Bacteroidales; family Azobacteroidaceae; genus Azobacteroides. The sequence continues at coordinate 30,464 of JAISKT010000186.1, forward strand.
TTTGAAATTTAGTATAGTACATCTTCAAAATCTTCATCGTATTCTGTGTTATAAACTTGCCCAACAGTCTTAATCGCTTTCGGATGAAATGTGTTGGCCAAGGCATCAAATTCGTCCGGCGAGTGTCCCAAGCGGTTTTTAATGTCCTCTTTCGGTTCGATGATAATTCGACCGTTGCTAAGGAAACTCCACTTTATTTCAGTTGATTCCTCAAAGAGAGAGCCGCCCGGCGGCAACATCGCATTCATTCCGCTATCAGGGTTAAGCCAATCCCGGACACACCAAAACAGATAAGCTCGCATATTGGCGAAAGTGTATTGCCCCGTGATGTCTGTAAGGTCGTTTCCGCTGTTATCCTTTGCGCCCTCGCTGTATTTGCAACTTACAATAGTATCTTCGTCTAATTTTCCGTTGCTTTGTTCACAGACTTCTACTACTCGCGAATAAACACCGGCACCCTCTCCGATAGTATCAATGGAAGCGGCGCAACCAGAGTGTATCGTAATATCATTCGTTATCTGCCCTGCCACTTTCATGTGGTTGGCTTTTCCGCCTGAATTGCTTTTGTTGAATTTCTCAACGTAATTATTAAACCGGTAACAGAAAACGGTACAGTCGCGCCCCATACCCGCCACGTCAACACCTATAATTGCATTGTTATGGCTTGTTAGTTTGTACTCACTCCAACGTTCCTGCGCAAGCTCTATCCATTTCGGAGGTATCAAAATATCCTCGTCAATCTTCGGAAATTCTCCCAACACCTTTTTACGGAAAAGGTCGGACGGTCGATACCAAATTCCGTCAAATTGGAAGTCGTTTTCGCTTTCCTTTATGTCATCCTCTGTTATCGCTTCACACCAATTTTCAACCTTATCAAGAACCCATTCATAATCAACCTGTCCGGGAAAGATAATTTTGCGTTCCATCACATTGGGAGCTGTAAGGCTGTTTAGACAGAATTTTTTCCATCGGGCTGTTTTTTGGCTCCGTGCCGCATATCCTACACTTGTGTTTGGGTTGAATACAAGCAAAAGCCGTGAATTGCCTTGCAAGTTTCCCTCTATAGCTGTGTAGGTATCATCCATTATACCTGTCGCCTCTGTAACGACAAACATTGTATTAACAGCGTGAAATCCCGACCACGCCTCATGATTGTTTTCGTCCGCCTTGAAACCGGTTAAGAACCATTCTTCGTAATCCGTCCGGATGTCGTATGTGTTCAACCGTCCGGGAAGTGTAAAACCTCGCCTTTTTGCCCTGTTATACAAGCGTGAAATTTCCGGCATCATAATATTCTTGACTTGCCTGTCTGTCGGGGCGGTTAGGGCTACTTTCGTGTTTTCCGCGAGTTCCCGGTGTTTGTTCCAACGCGGAGTGAGATAGAGAAATGAGACAGCGACACAGGCGGCGACAAAATCCTTCCCCCTTGCTGTGCCGCTTCGGACTGATACCAACTTGTTGTGTTGAACAGCGGTAACGATTGCTTGTTGCTCTTTATCAAGTGTAACGCCCAAAGCCTCGCGGATAAATTTATTCCAATCGTTTCGCCAAGCCTCAAACAGTACGGCTGCATTCCTGTGTAATATATCATCCTCATTCCGCTTCATCCATAATTCCTGTTTTCATCAATAGGCTTGCAAACGATAGGTCGCCCTGAATCTTTTCCGGAGCGTACAGACCAAGCAGCTTCCGGCGCTCAACCAACTGTGCCCTGATTTCAGAAATAAAAGACACATCGCCCAAACGAATGACTTCCGTTTTTGTCTTTTCTGTTTGGAATGTCTTTATTTCCGTCTTGTTTTCCTTTTTATCAACCAATACGGGGCTTCCTTTCTTCTTTTCCGATGTCTTTTCGTAGTCCTGTTTGGATTTTTCCCATTGTTCCCACAATTCTCGAACAGTATCATCAATGCGCTCTAATTCAAGTTGAATGGCGTGGTCTGTGTTTTCAAGCCTGTTTTCGCGCCATTCGTCAAGCAAAGAATGAATATCTTTGTGAACGGTGTGAGTTGAGTAACTTTCAAGGTTTAAGCGCTTCATTACTTCCGATTGTATCTTCCGTATGCTATATCCTCGCTTATAAAGTTCCGCTACTATTTCAAGCCTTGAGAGTTTTACTTGTCTGCGTTGTCTGTATTGTTGCTCGCTCATAAATCTTTTGTAATTTCTATAAATCGTTGGTAATAATCTAAATTGCAGCTTGACAGTTCAATATAGGTTTTCCCGAATTCGGGGAATGTATGCGCCGCAAAGTGGCTTTCTGAAAGAAGCCACAACGCCGTATAGCCTTGCGGTTGGAAGTGATGTTCCATTATTTGCAGGACATTAAAACCGGCATACCTTAGCAGTCTGTCGAATACTTTCTTAATTTCCTTCGGGTTCGTTTCCTGAATCCACTCTGAATAATTCCAAATCTTCGCTTGCATACTCTATTTTTTTAAAAGATTGTTTGATGTTCTTGGGGTTGCCTTTGTAAAAGACAAGTATATTTTGGTGCATTTTTGCCACTTTTCGGCTTTCCATGTATCTGGATGCCCGAAGCGCCGTACTTGCACCTGTTTCGATAAGGATAATTTCGTTATACAGGTACACTCCGTTCGCTTTGAATATTCTTTTTACGTCGTCAATGAAATTGTAATAAAAGCCTGTTTTCTTATCCCTTACATCGCCGACTACTATCACAGCGAAGCGCTCATCTTTAAGGCAGGATATAGCGTTTTTGAAAGCGTTTTCCACTATCACGATAAATTCCTCGTAACTGTCTTGATTGCTTGCATCGTTTTCGAGGTCGCTGTACTTTTCGAGGTCAAAATAGGGAGGACAACTGAATAAAAGGTCTTGGCTTCCTGCTTCAATATGATTTGCCACGTTCTGTCCGTCATCTTGTATATATCGTGCGGACATTCCGGCGACACGTTCGCTGTTTAGTTTAACTTGTTCCTCCCGGAGTTCGATACCGGTAAATTCATTACCGAGATATGCCGATACATAACCGAACACACTGTCTCCGGCGAAACAGTCAAAAGACTTGCAGTTTTCCAAACCAAACCACCGGCAAACAATTTCCGCCATAACAGGGTCAAGCAAGGAAACTCCCTGTGAAAGTATTTTCGCGGCTTCCTTTTCTTTCACCTCATCCGGTACATACTTTTCAAGGTATTCTCCGAATCCTATACCAAGACTTTCGCGGTGTTGCCGTGTCCGTTGGTACAAATCTTTGTATTTGATTTCCGGCGATTGGATAAGCGTATCGTTACGGCTTTCACCCATATCTCCGATAAGTTCCCGCCATTCGGTTTTTCGTTTCTGCCAATAACCTTTTCTTGTGTCAAGGATAGAAAAGGGAGGAATGACAAACCGGTCAATAAGTGGTGCGCCTGCCGGTTTGCTGTTTTCATTAGAACCGTCTTCGCTGCTATAATCATCTTGCCAAACATCAAGCCCCCAATCGTTCAAATCCTCTGCATCCCAATCGTTCGCCAACAAATCATAGTCCCACTCGCCAAACCCAACATTATCTTTGATGATAAACTCCTTTTTTTCTTCATCGGATAGTTCGGCGGCTTTGATAATAGTTGCTGTCGGTTTGTCAATCCACAGCTGCCAATAATTAACCAAAGCCTCCTGTTCGGCGGTTGTCTTTTTGTTGAAATCCCTGATGCCTGCAAGGTTTTCCTTTATATCTTCGATTGTCATATCGGCTATGTACGCCAATGCACGGAAGCGCATATTGCCTCCGAGAGCTACAAAGGTGTTGTCAACCACAATAGGTCGAATTTCAAGCATCTTTGGAAACACGAGAATAGAGTTTACCAATTTGGTAAACTTATCATCTTTGATTTGTCGCGGGTTGGCGGCATTTGTCTTTATTTGAGACAGTTTTACTACTTCTGTTTTCATTGCTTATACTGTTTGTTAAAAGGACAGGGCTACTCACTTTCATTGCTTGCTTCATTTCCGGCTTTCGCACACTCCCAACTCTTTGGGTAGTTTGTCCTTAAATTTTCGACAAAAATAATCAAAAACACTTACATTATAAGTGTTTTTACCGTAAAAAAATAACTTTTTACGCTAAAATAGCCTGTTTTATGAGATTTACCGTTTTTGTTTTGTAGAGTTCATCAGGGGTTACACGAAATATCCGCCAACCGAGAAGTGTACCGGCGTTGTACTTTTCAATGTCTCCAAGAAATCCTTTAGGACTTGTGTGCCTGCCTTTCGTCCAAACTCCTCCCTCAACTTCCAAAGCGATTTTGTGCGTTGGAATGGCATAATCAAACCTCCATTTGCGGGTGGGATGGAAGATATACTCTTTCAGAACCTCCACTCCGATGTCTGTTTTACAAATCGTTGTGAATACGTCCCGCGTGGGTACTTTCGGTTTTGTTGTTTTCATATCGCTTCAAATAAATGACACGCTTTGTCGGTTACTTTGATTGTCTTATAACCGGCGTTATTGTTCCCCTTTTTATATTCGCAACATTGCAGAACCTTTTTTGACCATTGATTTAGCGGTGTCGAAAATCTATGTTTACATCTCCGGCAGGTTTCTGTGGTCTGCGGGACTGTTTCAACTTCAAATAGTGTTTTCATATCACAGTCGCATAAGATGTTTTAAACGCTTGTACTCTTGGTTTTTCAGTCATAAAGGCATCGTATCCAATATGTTTACTTATCGATTCGCTGTTATCTTCCACATACTTTTTTGCCCATTCTCTACCCTTGTTTTCCGCTTGTTCTTTGGATTCATCGTAAGCGAGGATGTTCAGTTTAAGCCTGTTTTTCTTGAACGTGATAACAATTCGCGTGTCCCAAAATAATTTCTTTTGCTCTTTCTTTTCCATGATTTATAATGCTTTTGTTAGTTTATTTATAATATTTGCGTTTACGTCTTCCCACTCACTTTCACAAATCATGTAACCACAATGTTCACATTCATGACAATAATTTCCAAAAGTTGTATCCGCCCCGAAACCGGTTGTATGGTCGTGCAAACATACTTTTTCGCATTGTGGGCAAACTATTTCTTCATAACCGCTTTCCCAAAAGGATAATTTGCCTTTCATATTCAAAATAGGAGTTTCAAACAATACAGGATTAGCAAGTACCCAATTCCAACAATCGTAATTACACCAAATAGACGGATAACCTTTAATGCAATCTACAATCTCAACCGAACCAATAATAGCTGCATTTGTTAAATCTTTATAGTCGTCATATTTTTTATATACAAAATAATTAGCACTCTCCATTTGAGCCTCAGTAAAATTATCAAAGAAATTATGATAAGGAATAGCCCTACCACTTGCGTGAATCAAAATACGTCCACGATAGTTCGTTTTCCAAGTCCTATTTTCTACGTCTTTAATACCGGCGCAAATAAGATACGCCCAAGGCTGCTTAACTGTAATTGCTTTCATAACTGTTTACTTTATTAGTGTTTATTATTTCGTCTATTCCAAATAATCGCAGTTGCCTGTTTTTGCTGTCGGGAAGTTTAATCCCGATATATTCAAGTGCATCCCGGTAGGTTACACCATTATTTTCGTATGCCATAAATGTTTGATAGGCTTTTGGGTGCAAGTTTTGTAGGACATCAAACCGGTTGAATAATCCTTTTTCCATGTGACAACCGAATCCGCAAAACATACAGCCGGTACGGTTACAGCCTTTGTCGTATATTGGTGAGTAGGGGACTTTTAATTTATGGATATACTCCCAAATATCATTTTCAGTCCATATTGAAAGTGGATAACTTGCAATATTTTTGCTATCGAACGAATTACACCCTGTTTTCAGCCATTTTTGTAAGCGTAAACGGCTTTCTGATGCCATTGTTCCGATGATAGGATATAAACCTGTTTCTTTGCTGTACGTGTGAAATGGGTCTTTTTTCAGCTTTTGACAGCATAATTCAGATACTTCAAACGGTGCTTTTATAAGAAATAGCCATTTATCATCTATCTTTCCTTGCTTGTATCCGTTTCGTCCTTGCTTTCCGTTTATCCTTATGTTTCGGAGTATTTCGCTGTTTGTGTTTCGCGCTTGTCGGATGTATTGGCTTTGTTCCTTGCTTACGAGTGGAAATCCGTATTTTGAAAGCACATCAGAGATACGCATTTTAGGCCGAATGATTGTTACATCATCAAAGGTTCTTACGAATTGTACAATTTCGGGAAATTCGTTACCGGTGTTACTGAACACGGCGGGGAACCCCCGCCGGACGAACCTCCGGGCAATATCCAACAAAACAGTCGAATCCTTTCCCCCACTAAATGAAATATATCCTTTTCCGTCCGTTTTGGCAAGAAAAGCCTCTATAGTTCCAACTGCATGGTCTATCTTTTGGCTCAACGTCCAACCGGTTCTTATTTTCAAATCTTCGTACAGCATATTTTTCAAAATGGGCAACCGTCTGCTGGCATATCAAAATCAAGTAATGAATAATGCTCTGCCTCGTTGAGTTGGTGTTTTGTTAATTTTGTTAGATGATTCTCATTGTCCCAACCAATGTCTCCATTTGGTCTGTTTGGGTCGTATGGAGTGTATCGTCCGTTGTTTACGTTGTACTTGAATGTGCATACACCCGATTCGCCCAAATGTCTGAATTTGACTTTTTGAACGTGTACCTCAACGTAATTCTCCTCGCGCCTCCTGTGTACGACTATCCCGAAATCGGCTTTGTTGAAAAAGTTTGCCGAACCGCTTATGTCATACAGCGTGGGGGCTTCAATCTTTCCGTCCTTGTTCTTTTGGAGCTTTGTCGGGTGCGCCATAAGAACAACCAAAACATCGTTTATCTGTGCGAAGTTTGTCAGTTTGTCGAGTAACTCGCTGATGTATTGGGTTTCATTTCGGTTTCCCTGTTCGCTTTCAATCCGGTTGTACGGGTCAATTACAAGGGCTTTAATTCCTTTTTTCCGAACGAGATATTTTGCTTTTTCAATAATGTTATCCGCTTTGAAATTATCGTTGGGTGATATGAAAAAGAAATTATCTTCCATGTGTTCCTTTACCTGCCTGTATTCGCCGTATCCGAGTGTTTGTCGGCTGAATTTCTTCCCTGTAAACTTTTCAATAAGTTTTGAAGCGTGATAGGCCAAGGGAGCATTTTCGGGGCTGAAATAAGCGAAGCGCCAACCGTATTTCATGTTCAACAATTCGGCTATTTCGTCAATAAATTCGGATTTACCGCTTCCAGGAATACCGGTAACGATGCAGAGGCGTTTGGTTTCAAAAGAACACAACCGGTCGAAGTTTTCATGCCCGATTGTTACGCCCTTTTGCATTCCGTTCTCAAACAGCGCGTCCAATGACTGTTCAAAGTCTGAAACTTGAAAAACGCCGTCCACTTTTATTTCGGGAGCATTCGCCAAGCATTGCAAGAGTGATTCCCTTCCGAACTTTATCAGGTGTTCGTTGGCATCCTTGCATTCCTCTCCGTATTCAACGACCCGACAGCGTTCAACACCGAACCGGCGGATAAGTTCGTCCCGGAGTGCCACTCCTTTTGTGTCGGTATCAACGGCGATGAAGACCGTTTCTTTGTCATCGAAATATTCTTCGATGTAGTCATCGAGATACGATAAGTTTGCGTTTGCACCGTTCGGAACGCTCACAACATCCAAACGCCCGCAGGTGTGGAACGAAAGCGCATCCATTTCTCCCTCTGTGATGATGGCTTCTTTCGTCCCTTTGATGCCGTCAATGTTGTACGGAAGCAGCTCCGCTCCGCTCACAAGTTTGAAACACTTATCCCCTGTCCTGAATTTGGTGTTTATAAGCTCTCCGTTGCGGTAGTAGTTGAATTGGACGGTGTTTGCTTTTCCCTCTTTCTGTGGCATCCATTCCTGTCCCTCTGTCACTTTGAGGGCTTTCAGTGTTTCCCCGCTTATCTTCCGACCGTTAAACCACTCAAGGGCTTTTTTGCTTATCGGCTGCCCTGTCCCAGACGGTGGATTCGGTTTTTTGTATTCCGGCTTTTTACTGGACAACGGTCGGGGGTTGAAAAATGGTTTTTGCCAATCTTCCTGTTTCGGGGCGGCGCAACCTGAATATCCGCAGTAATGGCAATTGAACATACCGGTTGCAAGGTCGCATGACAGGCTTTTATCGCGCTTATTGTGCCGCTTGTCATGGCATTCAGGGCAAGCGGTTTTTATTTGTCCGCTCGTCCGTCCATAGGGAATCTCAATATGTAATTCTCTCCATCTCATCGGCTTACATATTCCATTGCTTTAATCCGTCATTCCACCACCACGCGGCTGATTGGCGGGGCGGCGCATCCATCGGAACGGTTGTTTTTCCTGTTCCGTAGGTTCGCCTGCCGTTTTCTATCCGCTCATCATAACCGAGTTGTACGGAAGTTGTACCGGAGAAAGTTGTCTCTTTGTCTTTATTGTCGTAATTGCCTTCGATGATTTTTACCCAATTTTTTGAGTTTTCAAATACCCAATCAAAGCTCGCCTGCCAACCGTTTTTGTTATCTCCCCGCATGAATTTTGAATTTTGCGCCTTGTCGAAAATCTTTTTTACTGTTTCCATTTGCCCGGAAAGGTCTTTTCCGAACTCGCCCATACGGACTTTTATTTTCGCTTTTCTCGCATCTGTAATTTTCACAACTTGAGGAAAATTTGTGCAGGTCGAATTCCACAATTCGACAATATCCTGATAAGGATATATTATACTTTTCTCTCCTTTACTCTCCTCTACTATACTCTCCTCTACTATGCTTATGTTTGGGTTATCTTTTTCGGAATTAACATTACTGTCGGTTATGTTTTGGTTATCTTTTTCGGAATTATAATAAGGGTTGGATTGTCCTTTTTTGAAATTAGGATTACCGCCCTTCTTTCCGTTTTCACTTTGCTTTTCTCTATATTCAACAACGGATATAAGCCTATTTTTGTGCGTTTTTGAATATAGCTTTCCGTCTTGTATTTGCATCAGTTCAATCTTGATGCAATACTCAACTATTTCAGTCAATTCTTCGGAAGAAATATCAAAATCTGCGGCAAGAAGTTCGATATTTATCTCATTCCAATCCAATTCAAAATAATCGCTATCGGTTAATGCTTCCAAAAGAAAACACCAAATCGCATACCCTGTATGTTTGAATTTTCGGCGAAGCGCCTTAATCCTTACATCATTCCGCATATCCGCGTCATGAGTGAAGTATTCTGCATTGTTTTTCTTTGGTCTTGCCATAACTGTTAGCTTTTTAATTGTGATGCGATTGATAGCCTCAGGTTTTCATTACCGGCGTTCCAATCAAACTTGTTCAACATCCAACTCTTATACTCCTGCGGAATGTCTGTTATTCGCTCTCCCTTGTATTTTCCAAAAGGCATAATTTCAAGTATTCTTACCTCTTTCGCGGATTTGCTTTCTATTCTACCGACATCATCTTTCGTTACCTTTCCGATGTCATGTATAGGGATTCCCGAAAGCAGCTTCCCGCCTGTGCCGAACATCCGCCAGATTGTACCTTTCTCGAAAACAATGTCTTCAACACGTCCGAACCGCTCAACGTTACCGGCAAGGTCAATGATAATGGCATCCTTTTTGTCCGGGTCGATACGTGTCGCCCGCCCGATGATTTGATAATACAGGGCGATAGAAGCCGTTGAGATACCCAAGATTATACAGTCGATACCGGTGAAGTCAAAGCCGGTTGAAAGGACGCGCACGTTAAACATTACGCGCGTTTTACCGCTTCTGAAATCATGTATAACTGTTTCTCTTTCAGCCTTGTGCATCTCGCCGTAAATAGCCGCAGAATCGGGATATTGCTTACTTAAATCAATAGCCTCCTGTACAGAAGGAACAAATACAAGGATATGCTTTCGGTCGCTGTTTTCATCAAGTTTTTGTTTTATTTGTGCGTGAATATTATTGGCTTTGAACGCTCTCTGTACACTGTCTTCCGTATATTCCGATTTTGAGGAGTTATACACCAAAGCAGAGCCGTCAAAGCTGGTTGCCTTGTATTCGAGCTTGCTCCAAAATCTGAGTTCTACCATTTCCTGTACCTGTCCCACGTGGATTATATCCTTGAAAAAATTACCTTTCTTTGAGCGGCTTGTCAGCATAACGAGTTTTGAAAACCGCTCGTGGTTCAAGTCCGTGTTTTGTTGTAATTTTATCGGTGTGGCGGTTATTCCAAGAACGTGCGAGATACCACTTTCAGCAAGGAAAGTTCCAAGCATACTGTCAGCCTCGCGTGGGTAAAGGTGCGCCTCGTCAATAAGCATTTTTTTGAATCCGAGTTGCTTAAACAGTTTCCCCAGATTCTTAATGCTTCCGATGGTGGCGTATGTTACCTTGTCAATATTCTTTTTCCCGAACGAGGCGGAGTATATTCCGGCTTGTGTTTCAAATTCACACAGGGAAATATACTTTTTGTAATTTTGCTCTAACAACTCCTTTGAGGGTTGCAACACGAGCAATTTATCATCAATGCTTTTTGCCGTGAACGCCGTGAGGATTGATTTTCCCCACGCGGTCGGCAACACTATCAAGGATGGAACAGGCTTTTTGTTGTTAAAAAACTCTATTGCTTTCCTGATAGGCTCTGTTTGATTTTTTCGGAGTGTAATCATAATTTCCTTTCATTTTAGATATTTATCAACACAAAATCTTGCAGTTGGAAATATTGAATTTCTGTACGCAAAATTTTGTAATTCATCTACCACATTATCAATATCATCCTCGTCATAACCAACTATCGTAAATGTTGTGGTTACGCCATCACTATCCGTTTTATTGATTAACGCTTTCATATTATTCTGAAATTTCGTTATCCGAATAAAAAGATACATCTTCATCGGGCATGAAAACATCCACTATATTCAATTCTTGCACGATTTTAAACGTGTTGTAAATGCTTTCGTACTCGCTCCTGCCGTTTACAAGTTTTATCGCCTCAATAGCCTTTTCAAACGAAGTGGCTTGAATGAGTACATTTCTTGTGCATGCATTGCCGGTTTCCGAATTTTCATCAAACATCGCGTAAATTTGGCAGCAATACCATTTTACGTGCCATTTTCCGTCCGCTTCGTATTCATCGCGCTCTGTTTCATACATCTTGATTACTTTTCCGTATTTAAGTTTATTGACCTTAATGACCTCAAAAGTAGCTTCGATGTTTACCTCAAAATATTCAGAAATAAATACCTCTGCATCCGCCGGGCAATCCGCGCTAACAAAGTAGCTTTTTTGGCTTTTTCTTTTATTTGAACGCACTTTCAGAACCGTTTCCCAGAGGTTCAAATTCTTTTCCTGTGTTCCGAGCAAAGGAATGTTTGAAACTTTCACGGCTTTTACTCCGTTTTCTGCCAACAAAGAAATAGTAATGTCATTCAGGCACGTTCCTTTACCGCATAATACTTCGTTTCTTTCAACGGTTGTAATTTCTCCCGTTTCATCGTCTTCGATGTCTTCGTTCCAATACCGAAGTGCATTTTGGATTAAAAACCACCCACTCGCTTCGTGTACGTCTAATGTTTTCTTAATTAGTTCCATATTATTTATTTTTAAAAGTTTTCAATAAAAAAATACAGGTTATTAGGATTACCTGCGCAAATAAACCAGTCGGACGACTGTAAACAAACGCTAAGAGCCTTTCGGTTTAGTCTCTTATCCTTTAACCTGTATCTATATTCTTCTATCTGTCTCATATTTGAAATTTGTTAGGTGCTGCAAATATAATAAAAGCACTTATATTATAAGTGTATTTTTGCGAGATTTTTTTAATTAATTTTCTTATATTTCTGATTATCAATATTATAAATTTCATTTTCAAAAAGTATATTACATAAAGCTTCGCATAAAGCCTTTGCCGTCCTCACTTCTACGGCGTTTCCAATAAATTTCTTTTGGTCTGCTTGACTTCCAACCAAAACATAGTCTTTCGGGAACCCCATTATTTGTTTTAGTTCCGGTATCCTAAGCATTCGCATTTTAATGTCTATGATACCGTATAACGCCATAAATTCCTTTATTTTAAGCATTGATGGTGTATCTGTTTCTTCCGGCACAATGGCAATTTCTCCGCTTTCTGTCATGATTAAATAAGGCGGCATTTTATCCATCCGGGCGATAAGAGTAAAGCATGGTTTGTCAATCGAACCTCCGGGAGATGTAAATTGTGGATTCATAAGATAGTGCCATTTCCTATTAGCTGTTACAACCGGTGCGGGGCTATCAATATCGCTCCCTGTGTTATTAAAATTTGTATTCATCAACCAAGGCCGTAAACTTACAAGATTATATTTCGGGTTCGCTGTTATGCAGCCCAATGGTTGTTCGGGGCTTGCCGGTTTGCTGTTTCCAAATTGTTGGTCTATGAATTTGCATGAAACAAGCCTTTGTTTTGGGACAGGCATAACAGCAGGGCAAGGTTTATCCGTCCCTGAATGTTGCCCTCCTCCGGTATAGTAATTCATGAAAAACGGAGATATAAGTGATAAACGGTCTTTACAAGTAACCACCGGAGCCGGTTCACTTAATTTATGGTTATGTCCGTTTCCATAATAGGCAGATATGAACGAATGATGATCGTGTGTTGTTACCGCTCCGGCAGGTGCATCTACGGAGATGTTTTTTCCGTCCGGACTGCCTCCGTAATATTTTGATAAGAAATGAGTACTTACTAATTCCTGATTCCCTCCGGTGGCGGTTATTGTTCTCGCCGGGCGCTCAATGGAAATGATTTTACTTTCCGGCTTTCCGGTGTTTCTCTGTTGGATGAAATTTACTTTTGCAAGCCCAAATCTGTTGCATGTTGTTACTGTGTTGCAAGGCTCGTCAATAGACTTGATGCGATTAGGACGTTGGTTGTACTGGATTAAATATTTGTCTTTGCCTCCCGCAACGAATTTCACAAGTCCTGAGTAAATCCGCTCAAGTGTTGCATCAACAAGAGGCTTTTTCCGTCCGAATATGGATTCGCCCTCGTCTGAAAAATCCAACACTTCCCGGACCGGTTTCCATGATGCTAATGTTCCGAAAATCCCTGTGTCCCCATTCTTTGTATGGGTTGGTTCGGGAAATACAATCGGTAGTTTTTGCTTTGCAAATATTCCGAAAAAACGGCTTCGGGAAGTATATGCCCCATAATTAGCCGAGTTTAATATTCGGTGTTCAAACTGATAACCGTATTTACAAACATTTGATACCCATTGCCGGTAACAACGCCCGGAATCTTTGCTTATCGGCTTTCCGTTATCGTCAAGGTCTCCCCAACTCATAAACTCCTCAACATTTTCAATCTGTATGAAATCTGGGTCAATGGATTTGATATACCGATACAAATGCTCGGCCAAGGTGCGGCTATCTGCATCACGAGGCTGTCCGCCCTTTGCCTTGCTGAAATTGGTGCATTCAAGCGAAGCCCATAAAACGATAAAAGCATCGGGATATAATTCTCTCATTTTCTTGATATGAGCAATGAGTGGGGATAATTCCAATGTCCGTATATCTTCCGTGAAGTGCAAAGCATTCGGGTGGTTTTCTGCGTGGCTTGCAATAGCGTTTTTGTCATGATTGACACACCCTATAACCTTTGCACATTTACGTCCTTTGTGTTTTGCATTTTCTACACCGGTTGAAGTTCCTCCGGCTCCGCAAAACAGGTCTATATACAAGAGCTTTATGTCTTTATTATTCAAATAATCCAAGTTCATTTCGTATTCTTTTATTTGCTATTTCTACATTTTTAGGTTGTAATTCAATACCGATATAATTCCTGTTTAATTTTCGGGCTACGACAGCAGTTGTACCAGAACCCATAAATGGGTCAAGAACAATACCTCCCTCCGGGCATCCGGCTTTTATACATGGCAGAATAAGTTTCTCAGGGTAAACAGCGAAATGGGCATCTTTAAAATTCGCTGTCGGGCAAGTCCATACGGAGCGTTTGTTCCTGTATGGACGATAATCATAGGCGTTTCCGCTTTTGGTTCTGCAAAACACATCGGGATTGGCGGTATATTTCTTTCCTCCGTATCTTTGAGGTCTTAATTCCGTTTTTTGTGTTTGGTTATCATGGTTAGGTTTGGTGTTTTCGACCGGTTCGGCTATTGCTTTACTGTCGAAATAATACTTATTCGATTTGCTTAACAGGAAAATGTATTCATGTGACTTTGTGCATCTATCCGTAACACTCTCCGGCATAGGATTAGGTTTTTGCCAAATAATATCTTGCCGGAGATACCAACCGTCATTACGCAAGGCAAATGCCAACATCCAAGGAATACCTATCAAATCTTTTGCTTTTAATCCGTCAATTTTTGTAGGATTTGTAGCGTGTGAAGCACGGTTGGAGACTTGTACTCTGTTTTGAACGGTTTTATCTCCTTTTGCTTTTCCGCTGCCGTTATAACTGTCCCCGATGTTTAACCATAATGTTCCGTCGTCCCTAAGAACCCTTTTAACCTCGCCGAAAATCGCAACTAACTTTTGTACATATTCCTCCGGTGTTTTTTCTAATCCTATTTGCTCTTTGTGTCCGTAATCTCTTAAATTGAAGTACGGAACAGATGTAACACAACAATGACAGGTTTTATCAGCCAATTTTTTAAGTTCGCACAACGCCTCGCCGGTATGGATAACATTAATCATTGGTCGTATTCTGTTTGTCCTGTAAAATTTTAGTTGCTAAATTCCGGTCAAAATATCTATTTCTTGCGAAAAATGATTCAATCGCATCAATTTCTTTTTTATATTCTCCCACAAAGAATTTTTCGTTTGATTTCTCAAAAGCTATATAACTTTTGGGAGATTCAATAAGGTATATCCCGGCGCAATTATTTTCCGGGTTATTTTTTTGAAACCGGTATTTTTGGCTCTTATCAAATAAATCATTTACCTCATCTAACAACCAATGCAATTTCTTTATGGCTTCATCGTTTTCATAAAAATTACCTCCATTTTGTTTTTTGATTTGTTTTTTACGATAATCGAAATATTCTTTACAAACAGAGGGGCGCTTCATTGAGCAATTATAAGCAGACCTGCTGCAATAGCTTTTACAATGGCTCCGGCAACACCATATTCCCGGACATAAAAACTTTTGTATAGTGTTTATTGCATCACAACAACGTAAGTAACTCCTTTCCGATTCATGTTCTACTACGGAACTATTTTTTAATAATTCGTAAATTAAATCGTCTGATTTTTTAAAGTCCCTTTTATACTTAACTTTTTTCTGCGTTCTTTTCAAACAGTCTAAAAACTGTAAATAAGCTATATGCTGAGGTGTTCCTATACTCATTTTATCTATTTTTTGTGGTTTATAAATTTTCTTTGCCTTTCTATTCGGAGTCTTCGGTTTCCCTACCAACACCTTTTGAATTTGTTGTTTTTCGCCAAGAGGCGAGGTTGTTTGTCTTTGATTATTTTTTGAGCATAGGTGAGCTGCGTTACCTGCATTCGGATTCGAATATTCGTAGTTCGTATCGTTGAACGTGAAACCTGAAGGGTACAACCCACAAAGACAAACAACCTTACTTTCTTATTTCGTTATTATCCCTTTGTGAACCTCTGTAATCTGTTTTCCCGAATATATCGCTAACGATTCGTCTTTCAGGCAAAGGCGAGCCGCGCTACCCGCATCCGGACACGAAGATGCGCAGTCCGCATCGTCGAACGCGAAACCCGAAGGGGTGATAGAATTGAACCAAGGCAACCATTTCTTTTGATTTCCGTCATTGTAGTCGGCTTTCCATCCCTCATTTAGCGCCTCTGTGAAAACAGCGGCATTGTATAATGATTGAAACCATTCGCGCATATCTTCCGGCGCATCACTGAATTTAGGAGTAGCCGGTCGCCCTGTTTCCTTAAAGGCGTCATCCAACGTTTTTACCCTGTCAGTCACTTTTTCGCTGAAAATTTCGGAGCCGAATAATTCTTCGAGTAACGTTTTTTCTCTTAATTCTCCGTCGCGATATTTCGCCAAAATCTCTTTTTTACTTATGCTTAATGTTGTCATAATTTATATACTTTGATTTTTTTAGCTTATTTATCATTATGCCTGCCATACGCTTTGTATTTGCTGTTTTTGTATCATTTCCGGGCAAGCTTCGGAGAGCAGCGAGAAGTTTCGTTATCTCCTCCCGCTGCTTGTTTGATATTGCATACATGGCTATTTAAGCAAAAACCTCCGGGAGCCGGGAACGGTCATTGTGTACTGTCGTTCAAGTTCGGGATGTTCCTTGCAGAATAGTTTGCTGTCGAACTTTTCGCTGTCCTTGGCCGCTTTCCATGTTGCAAGTGTTTGCCCGCAGTAAGAGATAGCTTCCGCATCGCCAAATGTGAGTTTGATTTTTGCTTCGAGTTCGTCTTTCCTTTCGTCAAGTTTTTTGAGTTCTTCCTTAACTCCTTTCAGCTCTGTGTAGGCTTGTAGAATCTCCTCCGTTGTTTCAATGATTTTGCCGTCTGTGTGGCGGGCGTATTTTGTAACAACGTCCTCAACGCTTGTAGATTCAGGTTCTTGTCCTCCGATGATATTGTCCGTCCAAAAACGTTCAACTTCCTCGCTTATCCATCTGAAAAAGTTGGGAACGAGCGCAATGTCCTTGTATCCAAATTCCCTACCGGATGAAAGCCATGCGAGAGAACCTTGCTCAAAACCGGAAACACCTAATTGGTATTGCACCTGTACGAACCAATGCTTTGGCAAATCGTCTGCATCAATGGTTTTCTGTGTGGTTTTACACTCCAATATGCCCTTGTTTTCGTTGTTTTTAGGCATATCGGGAAGCCAAAACGTCCGGTCGGGTGATACCTGCATAAAAGGCTTTTCGGCACTTCTGTAAAGCCAATCACCGGCAGAAGATTTAATCACTTCGCGCCCTGTTTCATCCGCCCAAAACATTGTTACGGCATCTTCCAAATAATGCCCTGCTTTCATTGCAAACGTTTCGTCTTTTGCCGGGTCAATTCCTTGTTTACGCCGCCATAATTGATACGGTGTTTCAAATGGATTCAGTCCGAGAATGGAAGCAACTTCGGAGCTTCCAATACCGCTTTTTCGGTGTTCAAGCCATTCGGTTCTATCCTTTGGCTTAATGATTGTTACATTGTTCATAAGATAAATCCCTCCCATAAATCTAAAAATTGTTTACCCGCATACGCGGCGAGTTCTTCGTCTTTCAGGCAAAGGCGAGCCGCGTGACCCGCAAGCGGAAGCGAAAAGCCGCAGCCCGCAACGTAGAACGCGAAACCCGAAGGGCTTACATAGAACCACGGATACCATTTTTTTTCGTTTGAATTTCTGTAATCAGATATCCAACCCTCATTGAGTGCTTTAATCACGGTTTTTAACTTCTTGTAAGCAATTTCATCTGGCGTTGCATCGCCAAAATCTGTTATCGGTTCTATGCCGAGTACTTTACATGCGTCTTCGTAAGACGTTACCTGTTCTTTAATGTTCTGTTTCATAAAATATTAAAAATATTATAATTGTATTTTTTCAAAATCAATCCCGTGTTCATTCATAAAATCACCGAGCGCGATTATATTTTCACGAGTAGTCGTTACCTTGAATGCTCGTGTGAGCATTTGTTCTTGTTGCGGTTCCTGTTTGGGAGATTCAACTTCTTTTATTTCCTATTGCGCATACGGTATATTGTCAAAAGGTAATCCCGGAGAAACAGAAGCGGCTTTAGATTTGGCTTCTTCCTCTGCCGCCTTTGCTTTTTCCTTGTTTTGCTTTAGCGTATTTGCGTATTGGATAGTGCTGTTAATATTCAGCGTATCCAAATACAGAGATTTAAGCAAATCAACATCTTCTCCGATAGCTTCCAGAGTTGAAATATCATCGTTGATTTTTGATATTTTAGCATCTATTTCATCATAGATGTTTTTCGGCTTTTCCGTCTTATTCAGCCATTTAATTTCAAATATCTTGTCAAGGGAAACGAGCGTAAATTGCTTGCTCTCCCAATATCGGTTAATCGTTTCGCGCTTTTCTTTCCGTGCCTTTTCATCGCTCTGTTTAACGACCGTATCAATCTTTGCCGAACATTCTGAAATCAGCTTTACCGTATCCGAAACAACATCTTTGAACTCTGAAAACGGTATCATAAACTCGCGCTCAATTTCAAGGCGTTTTGCATTCAACGCTTTAGCGGCATTATTTAATAATGCCTTGTCTTTCTTTGCGAGGTCGATATTGCTTTCATCGTAGTTTACAATATCATATCGTTGTAATCCTCCTTTTACAATATCCCTTATCTGCTCGGCATTAGTTGTCAATCTACCAAGCATTTTTTCGGAAACGACTAATTGTAAATCGGTTTCCTGTATTTCTACTTTTACCAAATCTTCGTTCATAATAAAGAATTTTGTTTAGGTTTATTACCTCCTTGTGGAGCTTCCTGCTTCTCCTTTATCTCTCCCGTTTCAGTATCTACTACCGTTGCTTCGTCGTAAGCAATATCTTCAATCTTAGCCTGTCCATTTTGGAAGTTTTCGGGCTTGAGTATTGCTTCATCCGTTGCAATAGCTTCTGCTTGGTCGATGTTAAGGGGTAGATATTTTGACAACTGTTTGAGGGCTTTTGCTTTCGCCATTGCATCGTAATCAGTCGCCCACGCTCCGACGGGATTTCCTTTTTGCATTGGGCTTCTCATACGCAGTCTTTCAACCTCCGATTTGCTTAATACTACGAAATTGTAACCGCCGTCATTAAAATGGCATACAGCGTAAACGTGTGTGATAGGCTTGCTGCTGTCAAATTTTGGTTTATGTTCAATGGTTGGATTCAACCCGAAAGCGGCGTTAAATTCATCCCCCTCTCTCACAACTTCGGCGTAAACCATTTTTATTTTACCGCTCCGGCGGGCGAGTTCGATATACCCTTTATATCCAATTTGAAACTGTACGTCCTTTCCATAAGGTACGAAATAGCAGTATCCAAGAACATCAACCGGAGGGAATCCGAGTATGCTTGCCTGCATAACAGAACCTAAAAGGCTTGCAGGAGTGCATTTTGCTATTGCAGGATTTCGATAAATAGTAGAGGCTGCCATTTGTAACACCCTGTCAGCGGTTAGGTGCTTCGGTAAAACCTGAGCGACACGGTCTTTCATACCGGAAAGATATTGCCCTATTTCGCCCTGATTTAGTCCTGCCAACGAACCACTTTGTGCCACTTTTTGAACAATGGTTGGCTTTTGGCTTCCGTGCGATGTTGCTTGTTGTATCGCTCCATTAACTTTGTCATTTACGTTATTCATAACTTTTTGCTGTTATTCCCCATCTTACAGCTTCCGGGATTGCTTTGCGAGCGGGCGAGAATCGAACTCGCCGTAACCGTTCCGCCCTAAATCACTTTTTAATGAATTTCCCTGTTTTGTCCCTCAACCGTGTGAGAGATTTAACCTGTTCTTTCAGTTTGAAATTTTCTTCATTCGCTTCGCCAATTTTCTTGCTGAAAAATTCATCAACGTCCCGAAGCCTTTGCAATTCACTTGTTTTAATAATTGATAATCCGAACATAATTTTTATAATTTAGAGGTTTATAATTGTTTACTTTCGCTTTCCAAATAGTTCCAAAGCAAGCGGAGCATCACATATAATTTTGCGCCCATATTGCTTTATAGCCGGTTCAATCCAACCTTGTTTTCGGTATTCATACACCGTTGTAGGAGATACGTCTAACAATTTTGCTATTCCGGCAATACCGTACACATACTTATCGCTGTGTTCAAATGTTGCTGTGCTTTCCGTTTGTTTCGGTTTCATTATTTCTACAATGAAATCAAATAACTCTCCGGTCGTTAATTGCCATGAAGGCTTATTCCTGTCAATCGCATCCATAATAATAATCGTTTTCATATTCAACTTCCCCACGTCCTCTGCATTCTTCACATTCTTCTGCGTACCTTTCGCTTTCGGAAAGCAGCGCATATTCTGTGAGTGTTATAATTTTCCCATCCTCGTCATAATACATTAAGCCTGTTCCGTTGCATTCGGTGCATTCTACCATTTCGGGTTCTTTTGAGCAACAAGGGCAATTTCCCGGTCTTCCGAATTCATCACAAACCGTACACATAGTTATTCGTCAAGTTTGAAGCGTTTAACAATATCGTCCATCCAACCTCGCTTGTCGGCGTATATCAAAAGAATTGTTGAACCGAAAAACCAAGCAACCATCAATAATACCGCCCAAATAGGCGACTGTTCCGTATCAATACACAAGCCCATAAAACTGAGCGCCCAGTTGATTAGAATTAAATAAGCTCTCATATCTTTTTGTCTTTTAGTAAGCATTTTGCACATTTGTCAGCTTCTTTTTCTCTTTTGTTGAGTTGGGAGATAAGCATATTCACAAGCCGCCGGTTTTCGGAGTTCAGCGTTTTGTTGGATTCCTCAAGAGCTTTTATATACCTTTCATCCGACAGGTTTCCGCGCGGCACGGAGGGTGTATCTTCCGCTTTTATTTTCTTTTTCATAAATTACCCTCCTTTAGCCGTTCCTCAGTACGCTTTCTTGAAAACCAAATAGTTGATTTTGCGTGTATGTTGTACTTTTTCATCAAATGGGTTTCAACCGCCGAAGCCATAGCCCCCGGTTGCTCCATTAATTCATTCCAATCGTTGTAGATAGCTAATTCCCTTGCTTCCTTTTCGAGTTGGTACTCCGTTTTAATTACTGATTTGTCCATATTCAAAAATTTACTGTTTAGTTTACTTGTATTATTAGTTTTTTTATTAACTTTGAAATCGTTTTTATTAAAACACGATGCAAAGATAAGGTATAAATACCTTGAAAACAAACAATATTAAGGTATTTTTTCAATGAAATTAAAAATAATTTATAAGTAATTGATTATCAATAAAATATTTTTATGAATAAAATAAGTCTATCGGGAACGGAAAAGAGAATATTAAAAGAATTGAGTATATCTCAATATGAAGATGGTATGTTCGATGATTTGTCGAGGGCGGAGTTGTATGTTGCCTCAAATAGATTGAAGGGGTATGGATTGATAATTGCTCACTATGCAGAAGGAAATGAACTTGTAGTAGCCCATATTTCGGATGAAGGGCAAGTTTACCTGAAAGAAAATCCATTACTTGAAAATCCTGTATCTGATAACGAGCTTAAAAGATTGCAAATAGATGAATTGGAATACAAAAAGCGTATCCGGAAAATGGAAGATGTAATCCGGGTTTGGAAGCTTGTTAGTGCAATTATCGGCCTAATCGGCGTTGTTGGTTGGTTGTTTTTTTTCTTGAAAAACGGATAATATGTCTTTTATCTCCGAAAATAAAAAACTTACACCGGGCAATCCGTATTCCAATACAAGGTGTTGTTTTCTTGTTTTCAACATAATAGCTGCTTCAATAGCGGCTCTATTTAAAAGCGTGTTTTCCTCTTGTAATTTTAGGATAATTTTTAATGCTCCTGTATCCATAACAATTTGAATTAAAATTTTTGCAAAGATAAGGTATTTACACCATAAAAACAAGTAAAATATGAAGGAAAGATTAATACAATTTTTAGCCTATTTAGGCATTGGACAAAATAAATTTGAAGAAAAAGTTGGTTTGTCAATAGGTTATATCAACAAATTAAAAGGAGATATGACGTTAAAATCTATTAAAAAAATTACAGACACATATCTGGAATTAAACGAGGAATGGTTGAAAACAGGAAAGGGTAGAATGTTGAAAAATGGAGTTGATATTGTTCAAGATGAAATTAATTATGTTCCGTTGCTTCCAATATCAGCACAAGGCGGTACTCTGAATGATTTTATCGTATCTGTTAAAGACAGTGATTGCGAAAAAATAATATCTCCAGTAAAAGGTGCAGATTGGGCAGTAACGGTATCAGGTGATAGCATGTCACCAGAATATCCGTCCGGCGCACAAATATTAATCAAGAAGATTAACGAAAAGGCTTTTATTGATTGGGGCAGGGTTTACGTGCTTGATACGTGCAATGGAACGGTTATAAAAATTCTCACTCCTTCGGAAAAAGACGGATATGTGAAATGTGTTTCTATAAACACAGACCCCAAATACGCTTCATTTGATGTGTCTATTGATGATATATATGGGATTTATAGGGTTATGTTGTGTATGTCGGTTAAATAAAATGAATTATGGCAAAAAGTTTTTTAAACAGTTTATTCACGCATTCGGCAAAGGCCGTTGATAAGGCGATAAAACAAGCGGCAAAAGAACGCGAAAAAAAAACGAAGGCAAACGAAAAAGAACGGTTAATTGCCGAAAAACGCAAAATGGCTTATGAAAAAGAATTACGAGAACGGCAAAGGGTAAGGGATTTATTAAGTCGTGGATATGTTATTATGCCTATTAAATCATTTGATAAATACATAAAGGGAACTATACTTGATGAAGCAATTAATGACCAAATAACTGATGCAATACTTTCCGGACGTAAAACAATAGAAATTCACCAATCCAAAATACAAGATATGGACAGAAAGCGGGCAGAGTATTTAGCAAAAGAAAAAACAATGCACAAATGCTCTGGATTGAACAATAAAGGAATCGCTTACGAAAAAGAAGGGAAAATTAAATTGGCAATTAGTACATACGAAAAAAATATTCAAAGCGATTATCCTGCACACCATTCATTTAAACGGCTTATGATTTTATACCGAAAGGATAAGGATTACGAAAATGAACATCGAGTTATACTTCGTGCTTTGGATGTATTTCCGGATTGGACAGAATACATTGACAGATTAGAGAAAGTAGAACAATTAATTAACAACAAATAAATTACAGTATATGAATGAAAGTAAAATAATATGTCCTAAATGCGGCTCACCTAATCTACACTCTGGAAAGAAAGGATACAGCCTAAAAAAAGGAGGTATCGGATGGGCTATTGCTGGAGGAGTTGGATTGCTTGGCGGTCTAATTGGAAGTAATGAAATTATAATTACTTGTTTGTTTTGCGGACACAAGTTCAATCCGGGAGAAGAACAAGTTTCGCTCAATAAAAATCAATATTCATATTCTAATGAGGAAATGTCCAAAGAGGTTGAAAAAATAAAAGAAAATCAAAAATACCAAGAGATAAACTCTAAAATAAAAAACAAAGGTATTAAACGGAAAAAAGTAATATGCTCTGAATGTAAGAGCATAAATGAAACTCATTTTAAATTTTGCCGTGTCTGTGGAACAAAAATAGATATTAGCAAAATGGGAATGGTTAATAATGGACAAAATTTTGAATATACAAAATGTTACGAATGTCATCAACTTACACCTATTCCAAGCAACAAATGCAAATATTGTATTAATTGCGGAGAAGAAATTAAAATATAATAGCCATGCACACCCGATTACTCGAAATAATCAAATACAAAACAAGCGGAAAACAGACCGAATTTGCATCGTTGCTCGGTTGGGCTCCGCAATACCTCGCAAAGCTTCTGAAAGGAGGTAATTTCGGCCTTCAACCGGTTCTTGCGGTAGTAACGAAACTTCCTGAAATAAATGCCCGCTGGCTATTGACAGGAGATGGGGAAATGATTATCAGTTCAAAATATGATGATATAAGAAAGAAAATGCACGAAAGCATATCCAATCTTCTCGATATTGAGAAATACATGCCGGTGATGTCCCCCGATGAATTAAGAGATTTTGAACAGGTTGTAATCGGAAAGAAAAAAGCCGATTTCAGCCCCGATACGGTTGCAAAATGGGAAAGCCTGTTAAGTGAACGCAACGAAGAAATTAATGCGAAATTCAAAGCCGCAGGGCGTAAATCAAAAGAGTTATGCAGTCAGAAGAAAGTCAAAAAGTAGTAAAGCGATTTTTTGAGGCAATATACGCCTTAAAAGAAAGGAAAGTTATCCGGGGAAAACAGACTTTTACCCGCCGTTATGGTATTAACAATCGGAATTTTTGGCTTCTTGAACAAGATATGTCCCGCGATATATTTCAAATGGCTTGGCTTTCCTACCTTGTTTCTGATTACGGAGTTTCACCAGATTGGATTATTACCGGAAAAGGAGATATGTTCAAAAAAGAACCTCCGCTAAGATTGGGACATACAAACTCAAAGAAGAAATGAATATCAAAAGGACTTGTCAATTTCTACTCGACAAAGAAGCCGATAAGATGGACGCTAAGCTGCGATACCGAATAAAATGGAACAGCAACAAAAACATTGTCGCTTTCAATGTCGGATACAGGGTTGATATTGCCAAATGGAGCATTGATACACAACGCTGCATCAACAACACCACTCACGGTAAAAAGAAAGTCGCCGCCAATATTATCAATAAGGAAATACAAAGGTTTGAACAGATTGCCGATGAAGTTTTTGAGTTCTTTTCATTAACCGGTAAAATTCCGAAAACCGAAGAATTCAGGTCGGAGTTCAACAAAAGAACCGGGAGAATACAACCGGAGCTACTTTCGGAGGGGAAAACACTATTTGATATTTTTGATGAATATCTCAAGAAAATGAGTGAAATAAACCAATGGACTGAATCAACATACACAAAACATAAAGCGGCAAAATCCCACCTTGAACACTTTGATAAGAAACTCACTTTTGAAAGTATAACAGAAGACACACTTGTTGATTTTATCAAGTATCAGCAAACAAAAGAAGCCATGCAGCTCAGGTATAAAAATTCCGAAATGGGTATGCGAAACATTACAATAGCCAAAAATATGGAGTATTTAAAAAGTTTTTTGAAATGGGCGCACAAAAACAAGTATTATCAAGGGGATTTGCACGAAACATTTAAGCCCAAATTTAAGGGCATAGACGGAAACAGCAAAGAGGTTATACATCTTTCTTGGAAAGAATTAATGTACCTGTATGATTTCAAGTTTGAACAGGAATATTTGGAACGTGTTCGGGATGTTTTTTGCTTTTGCTGTTTCACTTCTTTAAGGTACTCGGACGTTGCCAAATTAAGGCGCTCCGATATTAAAGAAAACTACATAAGGGTTATCACTAAGAAAACCATTGACGGTCTTAAAATAGACCTAAATAAATACAGCCGTGCTATATTGGATAAATATAAGAATACCGAATTTCCTTACGACAGGGTTTTGCCTGTAATATCAAACACTAAAATGAATGAGTATTTGAAAACAATGGGGGAGGTCTCCTGTTTTACTGAATTAATCCGGATAGTCTATTTTATAGGTGCGCAACGTTACGAGGAAGTATTACCTAAATATTCTTTGCTTACGACACATTGCGGTCGGCGCACATTTATTGTCAATTCGCTGTATTTGGGTATTCCGGCAGAAGTGGTTATGTCATGGACGGGACACAGCGACTACGATTCAATGAAGCCGTATATCAAAATAGTGGACGAGTTGAAAGAGATGTCAATGAAGAAGTTTGATGAAAAAGAATAGTCCCCGATATTCAAAAACAGGGACTAAAATCGGTTTGGTTTACAGGAGTGCATTGTTTAGCATTGTAGAAATATAACTAACTAATAACAAGTTATGTAGTATATTGAATTTTATCGAATCATAAATCGTCTTCCGTCCGGACCGCAAAAGAGCACTTTCCATGTGTCTTAAAGCCCTGTAAAACAAACATTTACAGGGCTCTGTTTTTTCGGGATTCCAAATGGGGTTCCAATTTGATATTTCGAGAATATATTGACGATATACCTTTGATATTCATTGATATGAAGAATTTAGTCCACCTATATCTATTATCCATATTCGCCATTCATTAATATATCTGCTACATCTTTTCCAAAGTGCATCAAATTAAAGAAGCCCTTTTCTTTGCCTTTTTCTTTCATTCTAAATTTCGTTTCTTATTAAAACAACCCTTAAAAACCACGAATGCAAGGAAAATAGGTCGTCTTAGACAGGAACTATATTTTTTCTACAAAATGTTGATGTGTAACTTTCACCTCGCACCAAAGTTCGTTAATTTTGATAATATCTTGCCAACTCCATTGCGTATAATCATGAAAATCGCACAACGCAAGAGAGATGAAATAATCATCTAATTCCCCATTTTTTGCCATAATCCGATTGCAGTTTTGTTTCTTGTCAAAGTAAGTATCGTCCCAACGAGGGTCGAAATGGAGGCAACAATCATCAGGGAAAAGCGTATGTAATAGACAATATATTCCTTTATCCGGCTCGCCCATATTTTGACCATTCTCATCTTGTTCCATAATAAATGGCATTATCTGTGCTTCTATTTCATAATCGTTCAAAAATGAATCGTTATTTTTCATTCGTTCTTCAAAATTACAAATAATTGCCTCTTCCTCTTTTCGCAACTTTTCCATGCCCTCCATTAGTTTTTGATTTATTCGGAGGATTTTCTCAATATTTTCGGGAGTAAAAACAAATTCATCGTTTAATTTTTGATGTCGGACTGAAAGAATGTTCTTTAATTGCAAATCATCTTCCCATGACTTTTTCCAAGACCCCTTACGTATCTTTGCCACAAATTCAATAGCCATCGCTTCTAATTCGGCAACAGAATGTTGCGCTAATTCTTCCCATTGTTTTTCAAATTTATCAAATGTATTTGTGTCTTTTTTGTGTTCCATATTTTTATAGCGATACTCGTTTGACTTCAAATTGCCGATTATCAATAACTAAATATTCCCCTTTCCACAAGCAATCGCAAAACCAAACGCTGACATCGTTCACAGGAATTTCTTGGATTTCCTGTACTTGATTATGTCCTACTATTTGGATGTAGCCTTGCAATGGCGGGTCTAATTCAGTATAATTTGCCCATAAGATACCACCAATTGTATTTTTGTC
The DNA here is from genome assembly GCA_031261295.1 of Candidatus Symbiothrix sp. Lineage (GTDB taxonomy): Bacteria > Bacteroidota > Bacteroidia > Bacteroidales > Azobacteroidaceae > Azobacteroides. The sequence goes on from JAISKT010000186.1 coordinate 57,229, forward strand.
TCCACCACGACCGCCACCACATTGGTAAAGGGCTGGTGTTTGTTCGGGTGTAGGATTATTCAACTGCTCGGCAATGTTCTTGTGGCGGTCGCCTTTGAAATCGTGAATAAACCATTGATGAGCGATACCTGCATGGGTAAATATGATATTCCCCTCTTGAAAAGCATATTGAAACAAGTGTTGATTTTCGACAAATAATTGCTTGATATTTCCAGCAATAAACATATTGTAACGCTTACAAGGAATTGCTTCATGTATAAAATAAGGCACATCGTGATTACCCAACAACAGAATAACATTATCAGGTTGCTCTTTTTTGAGTTGGATAATTTCTTTCAGATTGGTAATAAGTAAATCGGGCGCAATATCTATGTAAGGGTCAAGGTAATCGCCCAAGAATACATATTTACAACCCGGATTTTCTGCCACTACTTGTTTCCAAGTGGTTAGTCCGTGAATGTCGCCAATGGCAATAATTGTTTTTTTGTTTTCCATATTTTTATACAATCGCTACATTACAAAACAGCGTATCACCCACTTGCAAACTCTCGCCGCCCTCAGAATGGAAATGCCCGAACATGTGAATTTGTGGACGTGCCAAGTCCACCATTTTCCGCAAAATCGGGCAACCATCACCTTTGCCGCCGTCCAATATGCCTTGTGGTGCACCGTGTGTCACAAGCACATCCACACCTGACGGAAGAGGCAATGGCGCATACAGCCCCCAGCGGGCAGGTAAAATGTAAAAGCGGAT
>JAISKT010000237.1 GCA_031261295.1 Candidatus Symbiothrix sp.
ATATAGAAATAAAACGATTAAAAGGAGAAAATATGGAAGCATATAAAGGTTATAGAAGCAGCGAACTCAGATATGAAGACCTTTATAATTTTACCAGCTATGCAAAACAAGAAGGTAAACAAGAAGGTAAAATAGAAGGTAAACAAGAAGGTATTATTGAAGGTGAAAGAAAAAATAGCATTGAGATATCCAAGAGATTATTGGAGATGGGTATGTCAGTCAGTGAGATTTCTAAAGCTACAAGACTCACACCGAAACAAATTCAGCAAATAAATTAAAATTTTATTTCAAATCGTATCCATTACCGACTTGGCCAGTTCCTCGGCCTCTTCCTGTGTCGGCGCTTCCGTATATATCCGTATAATCGGTTCCGTATTCGATTTCCGGAAATGCACCCAGCGATCCGGGAAATCCACTTTCACGCCGTCGATGTCATTCACCGGATAAGCTGCATATTTCTTTTTGATAGAATTCAACAGCGCATCAATGTCGGTTTCCGGCGTCAGATCCAAGCGTTGTTTCGCCATGAAATAGCTTGGATACGTGGCGCGAAGTTCGCTCACGGTCTTGCCCGATTTAGCCAGTTGCGTCAGGAACAATCCGATGCCCACCAAGGCATCCCGCCCGTAGTGCGATTCCGGATAGATGACTCCGCCGTTGCCTTCACCGCCGATCACCGCGTGCGTTTCTTTCATTTTTGCCACTACATTCACTTCGCCCACCGCAGAAGCCGTATAAGTATGCCCGTGTTTTTCTGTTACATCCCGCAGAGCGCGGGTCGAACTCATATTGGAAACCGTATTGCCGGGCGTATGCGATAAAATATAATCGGCTACCGAAACCAGCGTGTATTCTTCACCAAACATATCGCCTTTTTCAGTGATAATTGCCAGGCGATCCACATCCGGATCAACGACAAAACCGACATCCGCTTTTTGTGTTTTCATCACTTCCGCAATCTCTGTCAGATGCTGGGGAAGCGGTTCGGGATTATGGGCAAAAATGCCCGTCGGTTCGGTGTTCAATTCAATAATATGCCGGACGCCCAAGGCTTTCAACAATTCGGGAAGCACGATTCCTCCCACGGAATTGACCGTATCGATGGCCACTGTGAAATCGGCTTTTTTAATAGCTTCTACATCTACTAATTTCAATGCCAAAACGTGGTCGATATGTTTTTTTGTATAAGAATGATCTACCCGTACTTTACCTAATTTATCTACTTCGGCAAAAGAAAAAGATTCGCTTTCGGCAATGCCCAGGATTTCGTTTCCTTCGGTTGCATTCAGGAATTCGCCTTTTTCATTCAAAAGTTTCAACGCATTCCATTGTTTCGGATTGTGGGAAGCCGTCAGGATAATTCCACCCAGGGCTTTTTCCATCGTGACAGCCAATTCGGTGGTAGGCGTGGTTGCCAAACCGATGTCCACCACATCCAAACCCATGCCCATCAAGGCGCCGATTACCAAATCGCGTACCATTTCGCCGGAAATGCGCGCATCCCGGCCGACCACAATCGTCCCGGAAGAATTGTTTTTTGATTGGATCAAAGTGGCATAAGCAGCCGTAAATTTCACAACATCAAGCGGTGAAAGTCCTTCGCCCGCTTTTCCTCCGATTGTTCCACGGATACCGGAAATAGATTTAATCAAAGACATATAAATCAGGATTTATTTTTAGTAGAATTTTGTATAAGTAAGATTTTTAAAAAAGACGGTATTGAAAGTCGGATAAGTGTTGTCAAACGAAGTCCCTAAATCCGACGGGACAATCAAGTCAACGACAGCTCCTTCCCCAACATAAGCCAGAGGAATCGCCCACCCGTTGCAAGAATAATCATAGCTATACTTTCCATAACTTCCCGCTTGCCCATACCTGAAATACATGGGAAATTCTCCATAGTACGGAGGTATCGCATTAAACGGAGTACTTACAGTATCGCCGCTAACATACGTTTTAACTTTATATAAATACTCAAAACGCACCTGGACTTCATCAATCAGCGGCTTTACTCGTCGGCCATTACCGGAATCAACCACATGAATATAAAGCCCGTCATTCGTTTTATAATATTCTTTTTCTCCAAAACCATTTTTAGGATATTCTTTCAGCACAATGATATCTTGCTTATCAAGATAGCGGTCAATCGCCTTTTTTTCTTCCCGCAGGTATTCTTGCACGGTTTTTTGATTATCACATGCTATATGAGCCATGGAGAGAATAACAGCTGACAAAACAAAAATAAGAGTTTTTCTCATATATTTATGTATTTATTTTAGAAATGCAAAGTTATGCAAAATTATTTTTCAAATCAATAAATCTTTGTAACGGGGCAGAGCTTCTTCAAATAATGCAATGGCCTCTTCCAATTTTCCGTAAAATTCTCCGCCCGAAGCATTCAGGTGACCGCCGCCGCCAAAGATCTCCGCAGAAAATTGATTCGTCGGGAAAGTTCCTTTTGAACGGAAAGAGATTTTGATCAGATCTTCGTCTTCCCGGATAAGTGCAGAAAAGACAATGCCTTCGATACTCAAAGGAATATTGACAAATCCTTCCGCATCGCCTTTCCGCCATTGAAATTGCTTTTGCTCTTCGCACGAAAGCGAAATAAGCGAAGTATTGTATTCCCTGAAAATCTTCATTTTTTCGTATAACAGAAAACCTTGTAACCGAATCCGGCTTTCCGAATAATTGTTATACACCTTATCGTAAATGGCATCCTTATCAATGCCTTTTTCTAACAATTCACTGATAATGTAATAGATATAGGGCGAATTGGAATTATACGTAAATGCGCCGGTATCGGTCATCATTCCGGCATAGATACATTCTGCGCACTCCCGGTCCAAATAATCAAACATTCCCATCCGGCAAATGAAACGGAAAACCAACTCGCTGGTGGAAGATAGTTCGGGGTGGGAGATCGTCACATCACAGAAATCACCCGGCCCCGGATGATGATCAATCATGATTTTTTTGGCAGCGGTTTGTTCCACAAAAGGAGCTAATCGATCAATCCGTTTCAGTGTATTAAAATCCAGACAGAAAACCAAGTCGGCCGCCCGGATCAATTCCCGTGCAAGGTTTTCTTTCCACTCTGCGATAAGAACGTCTTTAGCGCCCTTCATCCATTTCAAAAATGGGGGGAAATTGTTGGGAACCACCACATTGACCGATTTACCCAACTCCAAAAGGAAATGATACAAGGCCAAAGAGGAACCCAACGCATCTCCGTCAGGCGATAGATGTGTCACAATAACAATTTTATCCGATTTATCGATAAGCTTTTTTGCTTTCTGGATATTATTTTCAGAAATGATTTTATTAAGCATTGCAATTTTTCAACAAAGGTAATTTTTCAACAAAGGTAATAAATTACTTGGAACAGCCCAAAAATTAGCAAAAGATAGACGTAAACCACGCGTTTTTTAAACAATATTAGTGAAATCAGAACAATCGACAGAAACAAGGCTGTCATTCCCCACACTCCCGGCTCCACTGAATAAATATTGCCGTATGGAATTTGGTCTAAGGCCCTAGTAATGGATATAAAAAACGCCAATGCCTTGTTCAAAGGAAATAGTATCAGGGGAAAGGCGCCCAACAGCGCATGAAAAAGCAACGAAACGGGAATGAGGAACAAGAGTATGGCTGATAAAGGTATCAGGCAAATATTGGTTGCTAAAAAAATAACCGGAATCTGGTGGAAATAATAAATCGAAACCGGTAAAACGCCGATTTGCGCAGAAACCGAAACGCAGCACAATTCCCAGGTGTATTGAATCATCGGATTCCGGGATTTATATAACCGGACCAAATAAGGATTGAATAAAATAATGGATGCTACCGCCAAAAAACTCAATTGAAATCCGACATCGAACAAATACAAGGGATTGAACAACAACATAAAGAATGCCGCTATGGCTACGGTATTCAAAGAGAAGGACTTGTAAAAAAACGCATCGCCGATTCCCCAAATACTCAGCATCAGCGCCGCCCGGATGACGGAGGGCGAAAAACCTGTCAGGAAAGCGAATCCCCAAATCAACGGGAACAGGATGAATTGCTTGATCAGCTTTCCTTTCCGGGAATTTCCAATAAAAGAAAGCATGAAATAGAGCATTCCAAACAAGATAGAAAAATGCGATCCGCTGATTGCCAGAATATGTGCGGCCCCGATATTGATAAACGCCTGTTGCAAATCCTTGTCTATTTCATTTCGGTAGCCAAACATCAACGCGGCTGCAACGGCATACGATGAATGATCGGGAATTATTTCTTGCAACCGCACCAGTAAATCCCGCCGGACGGACAAGGCTTGCAACCGGATGGAAAAAGATTGTTTTTTCTCCGGTTCCAACGACCAGTTGTTTTTCCGGATAAAACCGGTAGCCGCAAAAGATTGTTTCTGCAAATACGGCGGCGATTGCTCCAGCCGGGCATAAAAAGATAGCGTTTCTCCGGCCACAATCCGTAGGGACAGGCTGTCAATGGGAATATAAATGACCACTTGTTTATCCACAGCTTGTTGACAAACCGCTTCTTCAGCCGCTGCAATCCGGACTTTACACAAATACGTTTTCGGTTTCAAAACCGGTTCTTCGAGCACTTGTCCTTCATATAAATAAGTAGCCGGATCCACTCGCCATTCCGACTTTTCCCAAGTAATTTTAGTCAAAAAAATCCCCGAAGCCACTAATAACATGGAAAATCCAAGACCAAACAAAAACCGGAAATTGTACTGCTTATTTAATTGCGGTAGATAAGATAACAGGATAAAAACAATGGAAAGAAGAAAAACCGGCAAAACAACCGGAAAAGAAATATCCCAATGGAATTGAATAATAATACCCAAAACCAGAAACAGGAGTGGCCTCAGAAAAGGTGATTGGTGCAATAGCTTCATAATCAGTAAAATTTAAGAACTAAAAACTAAGAACTAAAAACTAAAAGTTACGCAAAGCGCGGTAATAGGCGTCAGCCAACTTTTAGTTTTTAGATTTTAGTTTTTAGTTCCCTTATCATTTCCAGTGGATCAGGCGCTTTAAAAATGGAATTGCCGGCTACTAAAACATTGGCTCCGGCTTCCAACATTAATTTTCCTCTTTCAAGATTTATGCCGCCATCAACTTCAATCAAGGTATCCAACCCTCTTTCGTCAATCATTTTCCGTAAACGGCGGACTTTGTCATACGAGTGTGGAATGAATTGTTGTCCGCCAAAGCCCGGATTGACCGACATGATCAGTACCATATCCAATTCTTCCAAAATATCAATTAGTAATTCAACGGGAGTATGCGGGTTCAGTACCACGCCGGCTTTCATTCCGACCTCTTTGATTTTCTGTACCGTACTGTGCAAATGGGGACAGGTTTCGTAGTGCACGCTTAACGAATTTACGCCCAAGTCGCGGAATTGGGGAATAAATTTTTGAGGATCCACAATCATCAAGTGGGCATCCAATGGTTTGGTTGCTATTTGCGCCACCTGCTTCATCACCGGAAATCCGATGGAGATATTCGGCACAAACACCCCATCCATCACATCCAAATGCAACCAATCGGCTTCACTGTTGTTAATCATTTCCACTTCTTTTCCCAAATGAAGAAAATCGGCGGACAATAAAGAAGGCGCTAAAAAATAAGACATAAGATAGAGTTAAGAACTAAAAACTAAGAACTAAAAGTTGGCTGACGCCTGCTATCTGCGCTTCGCGCAACTTTTAGTTTTTAGTTCTTAGTTTTTAGTTTAACATCATTTCTGAGATTCTGAGGGGTAATTTTTTTTCCACATGATACGCGCATGCGAATTGCATAATAAGCGCCAGCGTTTCTTGTCGAGGATTCAAGGAACGGGAAGATCTTATTTCATTCATTACATTACAATATTCATCGTGTGTTTCCCGAGTAGTTTTTTGATACATAGGCAATAATTTTTATTAGGATTTCTATGTATAAAAACGAACACTTACCTGATATATTGCATGTATTATCAGAAAAATTAATCCATAGTAAGAATCATGTTTTTTTCCTCTGCCATCCGGCGCATATTCAGGATGGCATAACGCATTCGCCCCAGAGCTGTATTGATACTAACTCCCGTAATATCAGCTATTTCCTTGAAACTTAAATCCTGATAATAACGTAGTATCAATACTTCTTTCTGGTTGTCGGGAAGATAATCTATCAATTTTTTTACATCCGATAAAATCTGTTTTTTTACAATTTCGTCTTCAATTGTCCCGTCGGCTAATTTGTAATTATTCAGCAAATCCACTTCGCACTCATCATTGGAAATGGTTTGCTCGTTTTTTTCCTGACGATAATTGTCAATAATAAGATTATGAGCAATACGATTGATCCACGCACGGAATTTACCATTTTCGGTATAACGTCCTTGCTTGATAGTCATAATCGCTTTCACAAAGGTTTCCTGGAAAATGTCTTCCGTCATTTCCCGGTTGCGAACAATAAAATAAATATAGGAATAAATATTACTTTTGTGCCTATTCAAAAGAATATCAAAAGCACTATTATTGCCTTCTGCATAAGCAACAACCAATTCTTCATCAGTCATTTGTTTCAAATGAATCATTTCTTTTTACTTTTATCTTATTTGGTTTTAAGAGTATCAGTAAAATCTATAGGCAATTAATTTTAAAATTAGACAATAATATATATTCTGTTGCAAAGGAAAGGAATATTTAGATTAAATGCAACTTTTTTAATAAAAAAAAGTAACTTGGCTATTTTTTCTATAGGACAATCCGCAAAATGGAAATAACGAAACCTAACAGGTTTTTAAAACCTGTTAGGTTTTTTTGGGTGCCAAGTGCAAAGGTGTGTGAAAAAAAATGAAAATCAGGACATTATGCGGATAGTCATCAAAAATTATGTATATTTGCAACATGCGGTGATCAATAAACAAATCAGCCTTTTTTGTCTTTGATTTCAGCGCCAAACTT
>JAISKT010000028.1 GCA_031261295.1 Candidatus Symbiothrix sp.
CCCGTCCAGCAACCGCTCGAAGCCATCCAACATCTGAATTTCATCCAAAAAGACATAGTTCATTCCCTTATTCGACAGTTTACTTTTTATATGAAAATAAAAATCCTTCCAATGCGCAAAGTCGCTGGCATTTTTTGGGTCTTCGAGATTGTAACTCTGAATGTTTTTTGGCGAAACGACCGCCGCCGCCAATTCCTCTCTGAATTGCTCAAGCAACGTGGATTTGCCACACCGCCGTATGCCTGTGACAACCTTAATGAGTTGAACGTCTTTCAGTTCGCGCAACTGTGATAGATATGTTTCTCTTTTTACCATAATCTAAAATTCCGAAAACTTTCAGTTTTCATATACTTTTCGGAAATTGACATTTCCGAAAACTTTCGATTTTCGTACACTTTTCGGAAATGCAAAATTACGAAAACTTTTTGAGTTACCAAACTTTTCGGAAATTATTTTTTTGTGAATTGTCATAGTCGGACGGTTTATATTTTGTTTAAACGTTCAATTCTGCTTTTCATTGTCCCCCACGCACTGTCGTTTCTGCGGTGATACACCCGCCATTGCGCCAAACCGCTCGTTGGCGCAGGCATTTTTTATTGTTTCTGTTCCTCATTCAAAAGGTCTAAATATTTTCTGACGAAATAAACCCAATCATCTAATTTATCATACAATCTTTTAGTTGCAGGAAATGGAACATTAACATCAGGTGCAACACCTATGTTGTCAAATGGATTATCGGGTAGCCTTTTTGAACGTGTCGTGGGACACATTAATTTGTATTTATTTGACGGAAAAGGGATTGGTCTAACATTTGAATAATCTAAAAACGCCTGCGGTATTAGTATTGCCAAATAAAATAACCTTGTTGCTTTCCTTGGCTGCCAATAGAAATTGTTCTGCCGATGAAGCATTTCTTTCGTTGATGATTATCCCAACATTTCGAGGCACAGGATAAACAGTATTCTTTCGAACTGTGTTATTGCCTACTCTCCAAGGCGGTGTTACAAAACTTCCAATGTTTTTTTTCATTGCCTCAGTTAATTTAATCCATTCCTCACGAATGTTTCCATTCCGGATATCTTCTTCAAAATATTTAATATTATCTTCCGTGGCATAATATTCAACGCCTGTAAGTTCGTATGGTTTTGTATAAATTATTTTTGCAAGTTCACGATATGACTCGTCATTACCTCCTCCGTTATACCTAATATCTATTATCAAATTAGGACAACTCATAATTTCTTTCCAATGTTTCGTTACAAGTTCATTAGCAGTATTATCAGCAAAAGTCGGTATTCTCAAAAAAAATGTATTCGTGTCCAAATTCATCGCGACAAAAGATACGTTGGGATAATAATCCTCGTATGAAGTTCGAAATGCCTCATCGAAAATAGGAGAATCAGATTTACGAACAAATTTTCTATCATTTTGAAATTCAATAAGTTTTCCATTTACGTGTAATGATGCTTCCGTTTTATGGGGTTTTCTGTCCTTAATTAGTGAATAGTTTATCACGTTAAAGACTGTATCATTAACAGGCTCGAATTCGTATATAACTTGTCCATTTTTCCAGTCTTTTTGATTTACAATAACACCAACATATTTTTTCCCATCTTTGGCAACAATAAATTCTCGTTGAGATGCTATCCAAACTCCTTCTATACTTTTGGCATTTTTTGTTGCTTGCTGCACACTGTCGATATTTATATATAAGTTTTTTCCGTAAGTTGAAATATCCATAATGTCCAATTTTTGATGATTTTCTGTCGTATCAGACCAATTACGAATTACTCCAAGATGATGGTCTTTGAAAAAATCTGCGTATTCGTTCAGATAGAATCTGCAACTGTCAGGATTATTTGTGATTTTTTTTCTTACAACTTTTTCTATTTCTGTAAGTTGTGAACGATTTTCGTTTGTTACTTTATCCATGTAACCCGGATAATTCGTTTGAATTTTTTCAACTAAGAAGTCAAAATCTTTTAAACATTCCTTAACGGATTCATCGGTTACAGAAGTAGATTTGCCGTCCATATCGCTATTGCTTATATTACAGGAACAGAACGTTACGTTTGTTAAACCTATGATTAAAAATAGTCCAACACTAATAAAGTCATTTTTTGTCATTGTATATGATTTTTTATTATAGACACAAAAATATAACTTTCTGTTCAATTCGGCAAATATCTTTGATTTTGTAACAAAATCGTAACAAATCTGTGCTATCATCGTAATATAATTGACTGACCTTTGCAGAAACAAATTGCGAATGATAGAAACACGAAATATCGACTTTTATTACGGTGATTTCCACGCCTTGAAAAATATCAGTATGGAAATACCGGCGAATAGCGTTACTGCGCTTATCGGACCTTCGGGTTGCGGAAAATCTACTTTTTTGCGCCTCTTCAACCGAATGAACGATTTGATTGACAATACCCGACTGACAGGCGAATGTCTGATTGACGGACAAAATATTTATCAAAAATCCGTTCAGGTGGACGAACTTCGGAAAAAAGTGGGAATGGTTTTTCAAAAGCCGAATCCGTTTCCAAAATCTATTTTCGAAAATGTGGCTTACGGACTGCGGGTAAACGACAT
>JAISKT010000294.1 GCA_031261295.1 Candidatus Symbiothrix sp.
CGATTCAAATTGTCTTCTACAATATTGGTTTGCATTTTCAACTGATCGTGAAGCATCGCAATAACACTGGCTAAGGGAGCATTCCCCGCCCGTTCACCTAATCCGTTGATAGTCGTATGAATCCCTTGAATTCCTGCATGAACCGCCGCAAAAACATTTCCAACGGCCAAGTCATAATCGTTGTGAGCGTGGAAATCGAAATGAAGATCCGGATATTTTTCCAGCATTTCCCGGCAAAATTTTTCGGTATTGAGCGGATTAAGGATTCCCAAAGTATCGGGCAGCATGAAACGTTTGATAGAGGTATCTTTCAGGTTATCCATCAGATAGAAAACATATTCCGGCGAATTCAACATCCCGTTCGACCAGTCTTCCAAATAAATATTGATAGAAATACCCATTTCATCCGCTTTTTTCAAAACAGCTTGAATATCGGCCAGATGTTGTTCGGGCGTTTTCCGCAATTGTTCCGCACAATGTTTGAGGGAACCCTTGCACAACAAGTTCATCACCTTGCAACCGGCGGCTTTTACCCAATTCAAGGAAATTTCGCCATCGACAAATCCCAAGACTTCGATTTTATTGAGATAATTGCGAGCGGCCGCCCATTTGGCCACCCGTTTGACTGTTTCAAATTCCCCATCGGAAACCTTGGCGGAAGCAATTTCCAACCGATCCACATTCAAATCGACAATCAACAAACGGGCAATATGGAGCTTTTCGGAAGAAGCGAAAGAAACGCCCGAAGTTTGCTCCCCGTCACGTAAAGTAGTATCAAGTATTTCCATTTAGTTCGTATTCTTCGATTGTACTCTTTTTGCTCAACAGGTAATCAATGTCGTCAAATCCTTTCAGGAAACATTCCTTTTTATAGGAATTGATAGCGAATTTTTCCGATTTTCCGGTAGCATTGTTTGTTATGCTTTGATTTTCCAAATCTACCGTCAATGTCATTCCCGGATCTTTGTTTACACTGTCAAAAATTCCGGCCAAAAACGCCTCCGATACAACAACCGGCAAAACGAAGTTGTTCATCGCATTGTTTTTGAAAATATCGGCAAAAAAGCTGGAGACCACCACCTTAAATCCATATCCGGCAATAGCCCAGGCGGCATGTTCGCGACTCGAACCGCTACCGAAATTTTTTCCGGCTACCAATATTTCCCCTTTGTAAACCGGATTGTTTAAAACAAAAGACTGAACCGGTTGATCGTTCTTATCGTAACGCCAATCCCGGAAAAGATGAGCGCCAAAACCTTCCTTGGAAGTGGCTTTTAAAAACCGCGCCGGAATAATTTGATCGGTATCAACGTTCTCCACCGGCAGCGGAACGATTGTACTTGTTATTGTTGTGAACTTTTCCATTGTAATTTAACTTTTTCTTGGGTCTGTAATTTTTCCGGTAATTGCCGCTGCGGCAGCTACGAGCGGGCCGGCCAGGATGGTTCTTGCGCCGGGGCCTTGCCTTCCTTCAAAATTCCGGTTGGAAGTCGATACGGCATATTTCCCGGCGGGAATTTTATCTTCATTCATCGCCAAGCAAGCGGAGCATCCCGGTTGGCGGAGTTCAAAACCCGCCGCTTCCAAGATCGTATCCAATCCTTCCGCCTTGATTTGCTTATATACATTCCACGAACCCGGAACTAACCAAACCTCTACCTTTTCCGCTTTCTTTTTTCCCTTGACATACTCCGTAAAAACGCGGAAATCTTCGATTCGGCCATTGGTGCAACTGCCCAGAAAAACATAATCAACCGGTTTTCCCGCCAATTTTTCGCCCGCTTGAAATCCCATATATTCCAACGATTTGGGATACGCATCCGCAGGAATAGTTTCATTGACGCCCATAGCCATGCCCGGATTGGTTCCGTAAGTGATCATGGGTTCGATGTCCGTTGCATCCAACACGATTTCCTTATCAAAAACAGCGTTTTCATCGGTTTTCAATGTTTTCCAATAAGCCAAAGCTTCATCCCAGGCTTCGCCTTTGGGAGTAAACTCGCGCCCTTTAACATATTCAAACGTTATTTCGTCGGGAGCAATCATTCCGCCGCGTGCACCCATTTCAATGGAAAGGTTGCAAAGCGTCAGGCGGCCTTCCATCGAGAGATTTTCAACGGCTTCACCGGCATATTCCACGAAATAACCGGTGGCTCCCCCCGTAGTCATTTTTGAAATAATGTACAAAGCCAGGTCTTTGGCCGTAACACCCGGTTTCAACCGGTTTTTCACCGTGATCCGCATCGTTTTCGGCTTGGATTGGAAAACGCATTGAGTGGCCAAAACCATTTCCACTTCGCTGGTTCCAATTCCAAACGCCACCGCTCCCACCGCGCCATGCGTGGAAGTATGCGAATCGCCGCAAACCATCGTCATACCGGGCAAGGACAAGCCCGTTTCAGGGCCAACCACATGGATAATCCCGTTTTTAGCATGGCCGATCGGATAATAATTGACACCAAATTCTTTCGCATTCCGGTCCAATGTCTCCACCTGATTCCGGGATATCGGATCCTGAATCGGCAATTCCTGGTTTTTTGTCGGGATATTATGGTCGGGCATGCACGTAATCTGTTGCGGACGAAAAACTTGCAACCCCCGCTTCCGCAAACCTTCAAATGCCTGCGGGCTGGTCACCTCGTGGCAATACATACGATCAATATACAATTGAGTCGGGCCGTCTTCCACAGTAGTCACAATGTGTTTGTCCCAGATTTTCTCAAATAAAGTCTTTCCCATATTGTTGTTGATTTTTCTTAAAAGGCTTAAGAAACTTAAGGCTCTTAAGTACCTTAAAAATTATTTTACAAACTTGTTAATTGCATCAATATAAGCTTCAATCGAAGCGGCGATAATGTCGGTATTGGCAGAAAAGCCGTAATAGTTGATTCCGTTGTGTTCTACCTGCATGTGCACTTTTCCCATATCGTCGCTGCCTTTATTAATCGCCTGAATCAGAAACTCCTGAATCGTCATTTTGCGGTGGATAATATGTTTCACCGCTTTAATCGCCGCATCTACCGGCCCGTTTCCCGAAGAAGCCGCTTCAAATTTTTCCCCGGCAATATTCAAACAAACGCTGGCAACCGATTGAATACCCACACCCGAAGTCACTTGAAGGTACTCTAATTTAATGCGTTGAGAATCCAGCCGGTCTTTTCCGGCCAACATCAACACATCGTCATCGTTAATATCTTTCTTCCGGTCTGCTAATTTAAGAAATTCTTCGTAAATACCATCTAATTTTTCCTGCGTTAATTCAATTCCCAAAATACTCAAGCGGTGTTTTAAAGCAGCGCGACCGCTACGGGCCGTCAGCGCAATGGTATTATCGTCAATTCCCACGTCTTTCGGATCGATGATTTCGTAACTTTCGCGGTTTTTCAATACGCCGTCCTGGTGAATACCGGACGAATGGGCAAAAGCATTCCGCCCGACAATGGCCTTATTGGGTTGAACAGGCATGTTCATCAGGCTGGAAACCATCCGGCTGACCGGATAAATGTGTTGGGTACTGATATTCGTTTCAATAGCCAACTCCTTGTGGCTCTTTAGAATCATCGCCACTTCTTCCAAAGAAGTATTGCCGGCCCGCTCCCCTATCCCATTGATGGTCACCTCCGCTTGACGGGCGCCATTGGCAATCCCGGCAATGGTATTGGCGGTGGCCATTCCCAAGTCGTTGTGACAGTGCGTAGAAAGAATGGCATTGTGAATTCCGTTTACGTTTTCCATCAGGAATTTGATTTTTTCCCCGTATTCCGAAGGCAGGCAATAACCGGTGGTATCGGGAATATTGACTACGGTCGCGCCGGCTTTAATCACGGCTTCCACCACGCGCGCCAGATAGACATTATCGGTACGGCCGGCATCTTCGCAATAAAATTCCACCTCTTCAACATATTTCCTGGCATATTTCACACAAGCAACTGCGCGTTCAAGGATTTCATCTTGGGTTGCATTGAATTTGTACTTGATATGCTCGGGCGAAGTGCCGATTCCTGTGTGAATCCGCTTCCTTTTGGCGTATTTAAGCGCTTCGGCAGCCACTTCAATGTCTTTTTCGACGGCACGGGTGAGTGCGCAAATCGTGGGCCAGGTCACCGCCTTGGAGATTTCCACTACCGAATTAAAATCTCCGGGACTGGAAACGGGAAAACCGGCTTCAATCACATCCACGCCCAGGTTTTCCAGCGCCTGGGCCACCTGAATCTTTTCGATAGTGTTCAATTGGCACCCCGGCACTTGTTCTCCGTCCCGTAAGGTTGTATCAAAAATAAATAATCTATCCATTTGCGTTTGTTGTTTATTTTCTACACAAAAAAACCTTTCCCGGTTGAAGCGAGAAAGGCTAATCTGATTGTATCCGTTTTTTACATATCCTACCCGCTTCAGCTTGTTTTGTGCAAGAGAATGAGATTAATGCTGAGTAGAATACTATATGTAATGTAACAATTCATTAATAAATGACCCGTTTTTATTTCGGTTTGCAAAGATATGAAGAGTTTTCTTAACAAACAAGTAATATTTCAAAAAAAATATCCGATAGATTAGATCATAACCGGCGTACACACCTGGCGTTTGTAGCCCAACCTTTCGCGGAGCCTCCATGGCCAATATGACCATCGTTGAAATGCCAAGTTAAGGCATCTCCGGACGAGTATTCTGTCGAACTGCGGTAATCGCCACTTTTTAAGTCAGCAGCAGTGGTTTCGACTTTGCCGGCCTCAGGAATCAGTGTACTGAATTTGATGGAACTTCCTCCTTTACCGCCCAAAGCCACATACAAACTCGCTAACTCTCTTTCGTTTGGTAGATACCAACCTGCGTCAGGATCGCCGTCTGCAAACTCGCCTGATGCACACTTATTCACAGCATTCGCAAAATTAGCAGTTGTAAGTGCCCCATTGCTGTTATGGGCATCAGTCTTATAAAAACACAAGTCAATTGTAGTAGCTTTAAAGTGCTTGTTCAATGAAGTAATGGCAGTACTCCAGGAATCTCCTAATTGTATATTTGGAGACCAACTTGCATCGACATTATTCGCCGCATTGGAGACCCCTTTGGCGCCATCACCCGGTAAATCATTATAATCCCATGCTCCGTTGTAGATAACCACCCCATCACAACAAGATTTGTTCTGGAATTTAATCACTTTCTGTATGTTTACCTTTGAACCTTGTGAGAGAGTTATGAGAGCTGTAACTGTTATTTGTGCCGGAGCAAGTTCAGAAACAGCCGGCTGAGACTTGAAGTTCAACGTGGCTTCTGAATTGCTGATGGTAGTTCCGGACAAGAGACTGTTCGCACCGCTGGATTCGGTTATTTGCCAAATGACATCTGTGGCAGTTGCCCCGGTAATTGACAATGTATAAAC
>JAISKT010000043.1 GCA_031261295.1 Candidatus Symbiothrix sp.
CTGTATCAGTCGGAAGATTTGTTCTGTATTAGCGACATCCGTTTTATAGAATTTACCATCTTCTGATGGCATTTTCAGTTGTCCCAAATTTTGGGACAACTCACTTCCTTCCTCTTTTAATTTAGTTTTTAACGCATTCCAATACTTTCGGGGACGGGGGCTATCTGTCAGTACAGCCACTACATCAACAACCGAAAAATACCACTCTTCTTCGTCCATGTTCCACATTGTACGAATTTTTTTGTCCTCAAAAATTTTAATTGCTTGTTGCTTGTTCATAATTTATGGTTTTAAAATTTCTCAAAGATAAGTATTTTTTTTCATTACGGGTTACACATTTCACGAAAATGAATGAATTTATTTGAAATAGATATCCATAATGATTAGCTCGATATTATTGGATTTTATTTGATATTCAACGGCACAGATATCATCAATATCAATGAAATTTCGATTGTCTTTTTGATAAGATTTCTGTTGTAGCGTTTCAAAATCTAACCAAAGCAATCCTGTAGAGATTCTGGAATAATTATTAGCTCGTTGTTTCATATCCGTATTGTCAGGAAAATTATCGCAAACAACATAGTTCTCGTAATAATCAAGGATGGTTTCTCGTGCTCTTTCGCTGTAATGGACTATCATTTTATGCGATATATTTTTGTTTTTTACGTGCGAATACATCCTCCCAAGTGATACATTTGTCAAATTCAGCTTGTCCCTCCGGAGTAAAACCATAGCTAATATTCCGCTCAACGAAATCTCCCCTTACCAATTTCTTTGCTTCTTGTAATTCTGCGTATGTATAGGCTTTTTCCATATTATTTTTATTTAAAATAACTGATACCACAAAGATATATCTTTTCTCCCAATTAAACAAAGATTTTCATTACCGGTTACACATTTCGCGAAAATCGCAGTATTCGCAAGTTTTAGTCATTTGGGTTTGTTGAAAAGGAATAGCGGAATCAAACAGTTCGTTGATTTTTTCCAACAATAAGCGTTTGAAATCCGGATTCAAAGTCCGGAAATCTTCCACTGCCTCCTTATTATACACGACCACCGGCGAATAACCGGCTTTTGCCGCCTGCTGTATATAGAGCAATTCCGGAACTACCGGCTTGTCGAATCCTTCCTGTTGAAGCAGCGTCGAAGCATAGACAAAAGTCTGGAAAATATGCGCCGCCCGGTCGTTCTTCTGCTCAAAAAGTTCTTCCAGCGACTTGCAGTCTTTGGCTTTTCCACCGGTCTTATAATCGAGTATATAGTATTTTCCGTCTTTTTCTTCCAAACGGTCAATTACCCCTCCGATATTCAAGCGGATGTTCCGTTCGTCCAAAGTGAAAACACTGCTCACTTTCCATTCCAAACCATGAATCGTAAAAGGAGTCCGTTGCCGGTCAAAGCGGATTAAACGTTCCAGCATTTTACAAATTACATGGAAATTAATTAACTGTTCCCCATTGAAATCTTCCTCCACCACTTTGCGCCCTTTGAAATATTCCTCTTCAAACGCCTGCAGCACTAAGTTCCGAATCTTGTGCGGATACTCCAGATAGTCATCAAAATCTTCTTGGCGCACGGTAAACGGTGCACCGTGTACCGTGTACCGTGCACCGATTTCCCGATAGAGAAACTCCGCCGCGCTGTGAAAAATGGAGCCAAAGACCGAATTATCCAATTCATCAGCTAATTCTTCTTTGTTCCGTAATCCTTGGACGTATTCCAAATAGAACTTGTAACTGCAATTGATATACGAATTTAGCGCCGTAGGGGAGAGGCGGTACGCATCGGGATTGGTATTCAAATCGTACTGGTTTTTCAGCGCATCCAACAAAGCCGCATCTTTCTCTACTTGGATGGGTTCCGATTGCCAAGGCTGAATACCCGATTGCAATGAAAAGCGTTCAATCTTATTTTTTAATGCCGGGTCAATCAACAATTGCAACAGGAAACGGCTCATTTCCGCTTTTCCGGTTTGCGTCTTGTCCGTATTATAGACCAAAGTAATTTTTTCCGCCCGTTGAATTAAACGGTAAAAATAATAGGCATAAATCGAATCCTGATGGTCGATGGTATTCATCCCGAAATGAACGCGAAGAAATTGCGGAACAAACGTATTTTCATTCGTGCTTCCCGGCATAAATCCTTCATTGACATTCAACAGCAACAGGTTTTTGAAATCCAACCCGCGGGTTTCCAATACTCCCATCACCTGCAAACCCTTGACAGGTTCGCCATGGAAAGGAATTTGTACGGTGGACAATAATTTCCGCATCAAACGGAGAAAAGTCGGTTTTTCAATTTTCAGGTTTTCCGTAGCCAACAATCCGTGCAAACGGCTGACGACTTGGTAAGCCCGGAAAATGGACTCCTGATAAAGTCCGGCATAAGTATCAGCACTTTCGCTCTCGTAAAACCGTCCGACTTTCTGAATAATTTCCGACAGGTATTGCGCCAAGCTCAAGCTATCCGGAGTATATGAAAACAGCAGAGTATCGCGCAGTTGTTCCAAGCGCGGGAAGAAAATATTGCTTTTGACCAATTCCTTTTCCACTTCTCCCGCTTCCGGAAAAATAATGGAAGTATAGGGATGCCTCAAAACAGGCAAAAC
>JAISKT010000367.1 GCA_031261295.1 Candidatus Symbiothrix sp.
ATTTCCCTCGTAACTTATTAAATCCTTTGGAATACCCACTACTTTTCCGAAAAGGCAATTATCCTCTTTACTGTATTCGATACTTCCATAATAACCTTTGTATTCAAGTTTATCCATATTTATTCTCCATTATTAATATATTTATGCTCTTTTAAATAATCAAATATCTGTTTCATTTGATACTCCTTTATTATGTTTGATGGGTGCGGTTTGTGTACTATAATTGAATCTTGTGCGTTTTCAAATTCAACCCTTGATCCGGATGTCTTACCTTTGTTGTTCTTTGTAAATCCATAGCAACCAAGTAAATTTACCAATTCGTCAAAAGTGAAATCTTTCGGCTGCCTCTTAAACCGCTCTATCAATTTATCTTTTGTACTCATATTTTTGAAATATTGTATAAAGGTACTATTTTAGTATCAATAAAACAAAATATTTTTTTAATTTTTTGTCCTGTTGGAACACTTTTACCGGTAAGTTTCGCAGTAACTTCATTCGCCTTCAATCGTTTGAATTGTCCCGTCGGGATTGTACTTCAATTCGGCTACTTTCATACTCCGCAACCAGGTCTTTCCGCCGGAAGGAACACTGTCATGATGGAAAAGATACCATTTCCCCTTGAATTCCACGATGGAATGGTGAGTTGTCCAGCCAACGACCGGCGTCAGCAATACTCCTTTATACGTGAAAGGGCCGTAGGGATTGTCGCCAATGGCGTATTGCAGGTAATGCGTATTGCCCGTAGAATAGGAAAAATAATATTTGCCGTTATATTTGTGCATCCAGGAAGCCTCGAAAAAGCGGCGATCCTGATCTCCGGCTGTCAGCGGTTGGCCGTTTTCATCCAGAATAACCAAATCGCGGGGTTCTTCGGCAAACTCCAGCATATCGGCGCTCAGCTTAGCCACTTTGGCACACAAAGCCGGTTCGTTATCTGCCGGTTCTGCACCTGCTTCCTGCGCTTTATTGTTGCGGTAGCGTTGCAACTGGCCGCCCCACAGTCCGCCGAAATAGATATAATAAGCGCCGTCATCATCCTTTAAAACAGAGGGATCAATCGAATAACTCCCTTTGATCGGGGCAGGTTGAGCCACAAACGGACCTTCCGGTTGATCGGCTATAGCTACTCCTATATGAAAAACATCATTTTTATCTTTCAACGAAAAATACAGGTAATATTTCCCGTTTTTTTCGGCCACATCCGAATCCCATAATTGGCGGCCCGACCAGGGAATGCTTTCCACATCTAAGATTACGCCATGATCGGTGATTGGCCCGTCCACATCTTCCAACGAAAAGACATGATAATCATTCATATCAAAATGATCGCCGTTGTCATTTTCGGGAATGCCCGCTTCCCGGTCGTGGGAAGGATAAATATACAGTTTTCCGTTGAATACTTTGGCAGAAGGATCTGCCATGTAGAGTCCGGAGTCTTTTCTTAATAAATATTTTGCGTTGCTCATATAATTGTTGTGTTTCCCTGTCATCCCGCGCTTGACGCGGGATCCCCTCAGCATCGTTAATCACTATTATTCAGAATTTGCATTATTAGTGTTTAACGGTATTCCGGGGATTGCGGGTCAAGCCCGCAATGACAGAAAGTTTAATTGTTTACTAATTTTATTAACTCTTTCACCACCGGTTTGGGTTGGTGATTGCGGTCGAAAAGCAGAGCATAATCCGTACGGCCTTTGATGGGCCAGTCGTTTCTCCACGAAGCATCGTCTGTAATACCCCAAAGGGTGACGCGGTCTATTTTGTCATGATGTTTGAGGAACAATTTGAACAAATCCGTGTAACGGGCAGACAATTGATTCGCCACCTCTTCCGGAAGTCCTTCCGCGTAGGGATTCAATGTTTGCTGATACTCCTGACTGGCAGCTACATCGGCGCCGACACTTGGGTCGTAACCGGGCAGCACCGTCAAATCCAATTCGGTGATATTTACTTGGCAACCCAATTCGGAGAAAGCCAACAGGCTTTTTTCAAATTCGTTAAGATCCGGAAAATTCAGGGTGCAATGACCTTGCATACCAATGCCATCCACCTTTACGCCGGCCTCTTGTATCTTTTGGATCATCTTCACCACGCCGTTCCGTTTTCCTTCATTGGCCATGGAATAATCGTTGTAATACAATTCACAATCCGGATCGGCGGCCCTTGCAAATTCGAAAGCCAATTTTATGAAATCTTCCCCAATGATTTGATAAAATTTGGACTCTCTCCAAGAACCGTCGTCCAGGATTGCTTCATTCACTACGTCCCAACCTTTAATTTTGCCTTTATAACGACTAACAACCGTAGTAATATGATCTTTCATGCGTTGAATCAATTCTTCACGGGATACATCCTTTCCGTTTTCATCCGTGAAAAACCAATGGGGCGCCTGCGAATGCCAAATCAGGCAGTGACCGATAATAGCCATCTTGTTTTCTTCCCCGAACTTCACGTATTGGTCGGCATCATCGAAGAAAAAGACGCCTTTTTCCGGTTGAAGCACTTCACTTTTCATACAATTTTCCGGCGAAACGGAATTGAATTCTTCCTGCAACACCCGGATAGAAGCCGTATCGCGTCCCGATGAGATATTCGTATTGATAGCCGCCCCAATAAGGAATTTTCCGGCATAACCATCTTTCAAAGTGGTTGGTTCCAAAGCGGAAGAGCATGCTGACAAAAAGAAACCCAACCCACCGGCAAGAAAGAATAATTGATATATTTTACTTAATTTCATAACTGATGATATATAATTTGAATATTAGAAAATACTTAAGAAAGATGACGAGCCTCAATTTCCTGATTAATCTCATCAATGCGATCGTCGTCCAATTCATATTTCGTAATGATAAACATGGCCAGAATCAGGAGCAATGCCGGAATGACGGCCACCAACCAAAGAATACCTTGTTGTGCAAAGGCGGATTGAGTGGTCGAATTTTTTTCATTGAAACCGACAAATGCCAGCAGAAAACCGGGAACCACGCCGCCAAGCGCCATTCCGGCCTTGTAAAAAATACCGGTCAAAGCATTCACAATGCCGGAGATACGGCGGCCGGTGGTGTATTCCCCGTAGGAAATCACTTCCGGAACCAAGGCCCACATATAACCGGTAGCCACAATCACACCGGTGGATTTGATGAATTGAGCCACAAGCACCAACCATATCTGCGTTTTCAAGGCCTCCACGCTCGAAATAATATACAGCAAGGCCATACCGAAAATGGCAATGGAAAGAAACACAATGAACATATTTTTTTTACCGATCTTCTTTTTGATAGCCGGAATTAACGGCATAAAAATGAAAGCCGGGATGGAACCCAAAGCCGCAAAATAAGGCAGCATATTTTCCGCATGCACATTGTAAATCATGTAGTAGGAACCGGCGGAATTGCCGATAGCCATCATCGCGAAGGACGTGATGAAGAAAAAAGCCAGGATACGCAAGGGACGGTTCCGTTTAAATTCGGTAACCAGGTCGGATACCCTCACCTTGTCCGTATCCTCTTTATCCATCACCACACGCTCTTTCGTTTGGGTAAACGTGAATATCAACAGTCCCAGACCCACCAGCGCATAAATCGTCATCGTAACAAACCAGGCGTGACCGGCCTCGGAAGAAGCCATCTGATGGTCGGGCGATAAGGAACTAACCAGCATAGGTACGCCATAAGCAACAGCCAGCCCGCCCAGATTCGCACAAAACATGCGTGTAGAAGTCAATTTAGTGATTTCATCCGTATCGCGGGTAAGTGAAGCGTTCAAGGCGCCGTAAGGAACATTCACCAAGGTGTAACACATCGACAAGCCCACGTAAGTGATATAGGCGTAAAGCAACGAACCGGAGAAACCGTTCCAGAAACAGAGTATGGCAAAAGCCGTCAACGGAATACCGCCCAGCACAAGGTACGAACGGTATTTGCCTAATTTAGGACTATGTTTATCAATCCACGCGCCAACGAGCGGATCCCAGGCCACATCGACCAGCCGGACAATCAAGAACATGAAAGCGGCCGTTGCTGCGGGTAAACCGTACACATTCGTATAAAAAATCAACAGATACTGCGCAACTGTCTGGTAAATCAAGTTTTGGGCCAAGTCTCCCGAACCGAAACCAACCCGCTGTATCCATGATAATTTGTAGAATCCTTTCGTTTCATTGAATAAAGAATTCACCGGCGCCTTTGGGGAAGTAGATTTCATTGTATTAAATTTATTATTGTAGGTAATTTATGTCTTACAAATGTAGGCGGATTTCAAAGTAAAAGCAAATTGTATTGTTGCACGGACTATCCATAATGGTAACATGTTTCTTTTCCAAGTAACATAAGTTTATATCTACGTTACATTGGAAGACAAGGAGATTATATTTTTACTCCATTCATAGCAATAAATAACACAAAAATGATTACTTTTGCCGAACATTTTTGAAATTAGAAGAAAAACGCATGAATATTTCATATAACTGGCTGAAAGACTACGTTTCATTCGACTTGTCTCCCAAACAATTAGCGGATGCTTTGACCTCTATCGGTTTGGAAACCGGTGGTATTGAAGAAGTTGAAACCATCAAAGGCGGACTGAAAGGTTTAGTAATTGGCGAAGTGCTTACCTGCGAAGAACATCCCAACTCCGACCATCTGCACGTGACAACGGTTGATTTAGGAACCGGCGAACCCCAACAAATCGTTTGCGGAGCGCCCAATGTGGCTGCCGGACAAAAAGTAGTGGTGGCAACCATTGGAACAACCCTGTATTCCGGTGACGAATCGTTTACGATAAAGAAATCCAAAATCCGGGGCGTTGAATCCAACGGAATGATTTGCGCCGAAGACGAAATCGGTATCGGAAGCAGTCACGAAGGAATTATCGTTCTCCCTGCGGAGGCAAAAACCGGAACACCCGCCAACGAATATTATCATCTCGAAAGCGATTATGTGCTGGAAGTAGATATTACGCCCAACCGCATCGACGCCGCTTCCCATTACGGTGTAGCCCGCGATTTAGCCGCTTATTTAATGGAAAATGGACATACTCAATTCTCCATTCTCCGGCCCAGCGTGGACGCTTTCAAAATAGACGATCCTTCTCCGGCTGTGACCGTTGAAGTGGAAAAT
The DNA here is from genome assembly GCA_031261295.1 of Candidatus Symbiothrix sp. GTDB lineage: Bacteria > Bacteroidota > Bacteroidia > Bacteroidales > Azobacteroidaceae > Azobacteroides. Next base: position 5,118 of record JAISKT010000367.1, read on the forward strand.
ACGTTGGCTTGTCCGCGATACACCGGTGTTACCATTAAAAATATAACCGTAAAAGAAAGTCCCGAATGGTTGAAAAAACGCTTGGAAGCCATTGGCGTCCGGTCGATTAACAATGTGGTGGACATTACCAATTATATTTTGCACGAAACCGGGCAACCGCTGCACGCTTTCGATTTGAAAGAAATCAAGGGTAATAAAGTGATTGTCAAAACACTTCCGGACGGAACGCCTTTTGTTACGCTGGATGGAGTGGAACGGAAACTGTCCGACCGGGATTTAATGATTTGCAATGCCGAAGGCGGAATGTGTATCGGCGGTGTTTTCGGCGGGCTGGATTCCGGTGTGACCGAATCCACCCAAGACATTTTCCTTGAATCGGCCTATTTCAATCCGACCTGGATTCGGAAAACCGCCCGTTTCCACGGATTAAATACGGATGCGTCTTTCCGTTTCGAGCGCGGCGCCGACCCCAACAATACCTTATATGTATTGAAACGCGCAGCCCTTCTGATTCAGGAAGTGGCCGGCGGAACCGTTACAGGAGAAGTACAGGACGTTTATCCGCTTCACCTGAAAAATCCGGTGGTGGAATTGAGTATTCAAAAAGTCAGCCGGTTGGTTGGTAAAAAAATACCTGCAGAAACGATTGAAAGCATTCTCAAAAGTCTGGAAATAGAGATTTTAGAGAAAAAAGAAGACGTCTGGAAATTGAGCGTTCCCACCTATCGGGTGGATGTAACGCGTGATGTGGACGTAATTGAAGACATTCTTCGCATTTACGGTTATAATAATGTAGAAGTAGGGGAAGAAGTGAAATCTACCCTCTCCTATCAGACCGAAGTTGACAGAAGTTATGAATTGCAAAATATTATTTCCGAACAACTGACAGGAACCGGTTTCAACGAAATTCTGAATAATTCACTCACCTCCGGCGCTTATTACGATGGATTGACCACTTTCCCGAAAGAACATTGCGTATTGCTGCGCAATCCGTTAAGCGCGGATTTGGATGTGATGCGTCAAACCTTGTTGTTCGGCGGATTGGAATCCATCGAATACAACCGCAACCGCAAGAATCCGGATTTGAAGTTCTACGAATTCGGCAATACCTATTTCCATCTTCCCGAACGGCTGAAAGACCATGATTACCTGACGGCTATTCAGGAAGAATTTCGCTTAGGCTTTTGGATTACAGGCAATTCAGTTAGCAATAGCTGGATTCATCCCACGGAAAAATCGTCGGTTTACGAATTGAAATCCTACGTGGAAAACAGCCTCCTCCGGTTGGGCATAACGCTCAAAAAGATAGTTTATAAATCGTTTACCGATGACATTTTCGCTGCCGGTTTATCCATAGAAACACTTTCCGGGAAAAAATTAGGCGTTTTGGGAATCCTGCAAAAAACAATTTGCAAGAAATTTGACATCAATGCCGAAGTTTATTTCGCCGAATTGAGTTGGGACGCATTGATGAAAGAAAACAAGATCGCCAAAGTAAAACAAACCGAAATAGCAAAATTCCCTGCCGTAAGACGGGATTTGGCTTTATTGCTTGACAAAAACAGTTCTTTTTCGGAAATTGAAAAAATAGCTTATCAAACCGACAAGAAATTGTTGAAGGAAGTAAGCCTGTTTGATGTGTACGAAGGAAAAAATTTGCCGGAAGGTAAAAAATCGTATGCCGTAAGTTTTACATTGCAGGACGAAGAAAAAACATTAAATGACAAACAAATAGATGCGCTTATGATGAAAATCCAAAAAACGTTGGAAGAAAAATTAGGTGCAAAACTGAGATAATATGGGAAGAGCATTTGAATACCGCAAAGCGACGAAATTGAAAAGATGGGGCAACATGGCCCGCGTGTTTACCAAATTAGGCAAGCAAATTACGATTGCCGTAAAAGACGGCGGCCCCGACCCGGACACCAACCCGCGTTTGCGCGTTTTGGTACAGCAATCCAAGAAGGAAAACATGCCAAAGGAAAATGTAGACCGGGCAATTAAGCGGGCTACCTCCAAAGATGCGGCAGATTACAAAGAAATCAATTACGAAGGTTACGGCCCGCACGGTATCGCTATTTTCGTAGAAACAGCTACCGACAACAATATGCGCACAGTGGCTAATGTACGCAGTTATTTCAATAAATTCGGCGGCGCATTGGGCACCAGCGGTAGTTTGCAATTTTTGTTCGACCACAAATGTGTATTCAAAATCGCTCCCAAAGAGGGTGTCGATTTGGACGAATTGGAATTGGAACTGATTGATTTCGGCGTGGATGAAATTGAATATGACGAAGAAGAAAACGTCATCTTGCTCTACGGCGAATTTCAGTCTAACTCAGCTATCCAAAAATATTTGGAAGAAAACGGTTACGAGATTCACAGCGCGGAATTTGAATGGATTCCCAACGATTATAAAGATGTAAACGAAGAACAACGCGCCTCTGTTGAAAAATTAATTGATAAAATTGAAGAAGACGAAGACGTTCAAAATGTTTTTCACAATATGAAATGAAACAAAATTGTAAAAACGGAAGGCTATCAGCTATCTGTATGATGCTGCTGATTACTTTGGCCGCACAAGCGCAAACAATCGTCATTGACGGTACGCTTGTCAATAACGGCCTATTTGATAATTGTGAAGGTACAGTCATCAATAATGGCACAATCCTCAATAACGGCACAATTCTCTGCCCGTTGTTTTCCGACAGCGAAACGTACGATATTCCCGCTTCTACGGTGAACACAGCCATTGCAACCATTGATGTATCGGGTGGTGTCATCGGCGGCGAAATACCTTACACATTCACGGCAAGTGAACTTCCTGCCGGTATTGCCATCAGTACGGCGGGTATTATTTCCGGTACACCCACCAAGGCAGGCGCAGCAGGTACGGCAATTCTTACCGTAACAGATAACAAAGGAGTGGAAAAATCCATCGACATATCCCATGGTGCAATAAGCAAAGCAACGCCAACTTACGAAGTTCCGACCGGTTTGACGGCAATCACCGGGCAAACATTGGCAGATGTAGCATTGCCTTCCGGTTTCAATTGGGAAGCCGAACTCACTACTTCCGTCGGCGATGCAGGCGATAACGAATTTACGGTAACCTATACCCCGGCCGACACTGATAACTATCTTGAAATCACAGGTATAAAAGTAATAATCACAGTAATGAAAGGCAACCGTATTTACTCGCCGATTGATAATACGGTGCAGCTTTTCCCAAATCCCGCCAACGACAGGGTTACTCTCAGCGGTTTGTCGGGTAACGAAATCATTACCCTTACCGACTTGAGCGGACGCATCTTACGCAATATTCAAGCCCTGGACGAAAAAGCAATTCTGGCTGTCGGCGATTTGTCATCGGGCGTGTATCTGGTTCGTATCATTCAAGCAGATGCGGTAAAAACGATGAAATTAGTAAAAAATTAAAGAAAAACACTTATCTTTGATAGCGTGCAACGATTTTCTGTAATTACTACAGTAGTTGATTTTAATTTGATAATTTTAAATTATAGCGTTTATGAAAAAGTGGATTACTTTGTTACTTATTTTACTTATTTTTAGTCCGGTAAATGGACAAGATGTATTTCGATTTGGAGAGCAAGAAGTGGACAATTCTGCTGCTAAGAGTGCGAAGATCCCTCGCACAAGAGAAGAGGTTGCTGCTTTTAATGGAACACCGCACAGGCAATCGGCTCCTGTTTTACGTTCAACTACAGAGGTAAACACGCTGCTAAGCGAAGGTTTTGAAGGTTTAGCTATAGGGGCGATACCTGCCGGTTGGACGCGCATCGCCAAGGCGGGCGCCAGCGGAGAACAAATTTGGGGAGCTTCCAGATGGAATCCTCACAACGATGACGATTCAGGTAATCTGAGAAGCATGAGGATATTGTATGGACCCACAACGCATGATGACTGGATTATTACGCCCGCATTACCTCTCGAAAGCGGCAAAAGCTATACGATCACTTATTGGCTTCAATTCGCCGGTTGGGAAGAAAATGGGGTACAGTTTTTTGAAC
>JAISKT010000012.1 GCA_031261295.1 Candidatus Symbiothrix sp.
CTGCTTCATATTGGTACGAAATCCAAGCGTTGGCTCCGGATGCCTCTGTCGAATTGTTGGGATTGGAAGAAAACAGTCTTCAAGGGGATGCAAAAATAGAAACTGTCATGGCGGACTTGGCCCGCCATCCCATGAATACCGTTTTTCAATACGATTTTACCAACGAACCGGATTTGGCGCAAACTGTCGTCGTAACCTGTTGTCTGTTAAATATTCCGTTCCGGTTTATCGGTTTACAAAGTTTACGGATAAAAGAAACAGACCGCATAACGGCTTTACAAACGGAGTTGCGAAAGTTAGGATATATTATTCAGACGGAAGCAAACAGTATTTTGGAATGGACTGGTGAAAAATGCGAGCCGGAATCCCATCCGGTGATTGCCACTTACGAAGACCACCGGATGGCGATGGCTTTTGCTCCGGTTTGTCTGAAAACCAAAGAAATCCGGATAGCCAATCCGGCAGTAGTCAGCAAATCGTATCCCCGCTTTTGGCTGGATTTAGAAAAGGCCGGATTTATCATTACAGAAGAACCATGAAACTAAAAAATCTTTTTCAACCGGATACAAGACCGCCGGGCGACCCTTTTGCACGGGAGGAGCCTGACGGTTGTTGCGGACAACATGCCTTTTGCCAAAAAGACTTGTTGCTGAAAGCTGCCGGTCATCCGGTGGAATATTACGATGATGAAGAATTGGATGTTTTTAAAAACCGTTCTTCAGATGCTTATACCGAGCAGGAAGTCGAACAGTTTGCCGAAGTGCTGCATACGATGTTGGAAGCGGATGTTCCCGGCTGGATTCTTAGTTTGCAGTTGCGGGGGATTGAGCTTCCGGATTCGCTCAAAGAGGAAGTTTTATTAATCCTGAATGAATAAATGGGATTGTAGTATTTATTGTGTATATTTGTCGAAACTTTAGAAATATGGAAGTAAATCAGCTTAGATTACATATTGAAGATTTCCGCGCCATTAAGGAGGCGGATATTATACTGAATGGTATTACCGTCGTAGCCGGAGAAAATGGCTCCGGAAAAAGCACGTTGTCAAAATTTTTATACTATGCATTTCAAAATTCAATTGAATATGACGAATTGGTTGACAAGGATTTAAAAAATAAACTGAATCCATTTTTGTCTTTTATAGATGATTTTGACCGTACTGTATTTACAGGCACAACGAACCGGCTCAAAGACCGGTTGGTAGTCCCTGATTTGGTACATGATAATCCGCTCCTATCCATCTATGACCGTTATCAAGATGAAACTTATTTATTGAAAAAAATTGATCGCTTATTTAGTAGCTATGAATCTGAAAAACAGCATATTGATTCAGCTAAAATAGTACGATTAAAATTTATTCTGCAAAGTATTTTAGAAGAAAGAACTACTCATGAATCCAACCTCAGTTATTTAAAAGACAGGTTAAAACAAACCATTCACCGGTATTTTGAAGAAGCCAAAGACTATAGAGAAAAAAGGCCGCTCTTTTTCTTTACAGATGAATTAAACAGAATATTTTCAACCGGTTTATTACCTTCAAATTACAGGATTACGGAATATGAAAGTAGTATAATCAACAATACAGACGATATTCTTGAACGAGCCTATACCATTCATCAAACGGCCTATATCGACACTCCGATGCTCTTAGGCCATACAGGCGAAGATCATTGGAATAGAATAAATACAATATTATACAATCGGGATACGACAGAAAATTATAACTCTTTTCTAAATGCTATTATCAGCCGGGAGATAATAAAAGGAGAAGTATCTGTAGAAAATAAATATAGCGGAATAATGGATGCTTTTGTATATAAGCGGGAAGATGGCACAAGATTCAATTTATTGGAATGTGCCACCGGAATTAAATCCTTTGCCATTTTACAGATGTTACTGAAAAATGGATTCCTGAATAAATACACTTTGTTGATAATAGATGAACCGGAAGCACATTTGCATCCTCAATGGATTGTCGAATTTGCCCGGCTTATTGTTCTTCTAAATAAGCATATTGGCGTTAAATTCTTTATTGCCAGCCACGATCCGGATATAGTAGCTGCAATTAAATATATTGGTGAAAAAGAGGAAATTGATAATAATCTCAATTTTTATTTTTCACAAAAAGAGGATAATTCATTTACTTACACCTACCAACATTTAGGCACAGATATAGGACCCATATTTGAATCTTTTAATATAGCTTTTGATAAAATTAATCAATATAGTGATACACAAGAGAATAACGAAGAATGAAATATTGTAAAGACACAACCTTACATCATCACCTTGTCAGGAGGTATCAATCAGAGGTAGAATTATTAAAAAATATATTTGTTGAAGAAGGTGGAACTGCAACATCTTTTAACGATGAAAAAGCACTAAATTTGGATAAAATTGAGATTAAACGATGTGCACAAGAAAAGTCGTCTCTAAATCCAACGATGGATTTTGCTATGGGTATCAGCGACTTCGGCAAAAAAGGACAAATGCTGTTAGTTGAACTAAAATTTAGAATTAAACATCCCCTAAATTTAAAAAAAGAAGATATAGAAAGTAAAATAAAATATTCGGTTGATAACCTTTTACTTCATGATACACGCATTTGTAAAGAGAAAATTGTACTGTTCAATAAAAAGGTTGCACCCGTGGCAAATTCTTATTTTCAGCGTGAATATTACAGATATAAAAAAGAACCGCCATTTATAGTCATGTCCGAACAAGAATTTAAAACAGAATATTTCTAATATGGATTTATTGCAATATACTTTTTTTCAAAATGCCCTCCTCGGCAGCCTTTTCACTTGCATTGCTTGTGGAATCGTAGGGAGCTACATCGTAGCCCGCCGGCTGGTTTTCATCAGCGGAGGGATTACCCATGCCTCTTTCGGAGGATTGGGATTGGGATTTTACTTAGGAGTGAATCCGATTTTCTCCGCCTTAGTTTTTTCCATCGCTTCGGCTTTCGGTGTCGAATGGTTGTCCAAAAAGCAAGGCATTCGTGAAGATTCGGCGATAGCAGCTTTCTGGGCGCTTGGAATGGCATTGGGTGTCATCTGTATTTTCCTGACTCCCGGTTATGCACCCAATATATCCGCCTATCTATTTGGAAACATTTTGACCGTTACCTGCACCGATATCTGGTTTGCAGGCAGTTTTGCCTGTGTATTGGCTTTGCTTTTTATCCGTTATTTCAATCCTATTCTCTATGTTGCTTTTGACCGGGAATTTGCACAGACCCAAGGACTGAAAACGGC
>JAISKT010000019.1 GCA_031261295.1 Candidatus Symbiothrix sp.
CCGGCAGGTATTTCTACCGGCACACCGATGCAGTCGGCAAAAATCTGACACCATACCGGATTTCGCGCTGCACCGCCTGTGATACGGATAACATCCGGAAAGGATATGAATTTCAACAATCGCTCGATATGTTGGTAATGTGCAAAGACGATTCCCTCAAATACCGCCCGTAACATTTCAGCCCGACCGTGGGAAGCGTCCAATCCGGTAAAACCGCCTTTCAGTGTTCCGCTGTTGCAACCATAGAGAAATGGTAAAAATAACACTTGCGAATCCACCGGATCAACACCGGCTACCAAAGCGGAAATCCGACTGTAAAAATCCAATCCCCATTTCTCCCGTTCGCAGGCGAAAAAAGTATCCAGAAACCACTCTAAATTACCGGCCGAGGTTGGACTGCCTTCCAACATCAGGTACCATCCGGGAATGGCATAACGGCTGGTCATGAACAAATCTTTGTCAACCAAGGGCTGACGGGCAATGTACTGATTATTGCCCCAAGTACCGGCCACTATCGAAAATTGTCCGGAATGTAAAATCCCGGAGGAGAGGGCGCAGGCATCAATATCAAACATCCCGCCTGCTACGGGAATTCCTTCCGGCAGACCCGTAAGCGCAGCCGTTTCGGCTGTCACATAACCTGCCACATCGGTCGATTCAATGAGTGGAGGCAATAAGGGCGCTATTTCCGGTAAACCGTAAGCTTCCAAAACGGCCGGGTCATATTTCCCTTCCACCACATTCATCAGGCCTGTACCCGACATATCGGTAATTTCCGCCCATATTTTACCGGTCAGTCGATAACGAATGTAATCTTTTATCATCAGGATACTACCCATTTTACCGAATACTTCCGGTTCATTGTCCCTGATCCAAGCCAGAAGCGGAGCCGGTTGTGCCGCCCACAAACTTTGCGCGGTCATCGGCAGCACTTTTTCGTCCACCTGATGTTTCATCCATCCGTCGATATAGCTTTGGGCGCGTTCATCGTTTGAATTGATGCCGTTGCGCAAAGGATGTCCAGATTTATCCAACAAGAACAAGCCATTGCCGTGTCCGGTGCAAGCTACCCCTTTAATTTCTTCTTTCGGAATACCTGCTCGCCGGATAGCTTCACGAATAACGTCCGAAGTATCCTTCCAAAGTTGTTCCATATCCCGTTCGCTCCAGCCACGACGCGGAACAAGCCGGTTGAAACGGCAGGAAGCCACCGATATTTCTTTCCCGGCAAGGTCAAAAACAGCTGCTTTCGACAGCGTTCCGCCATTGTCTATTCCCAAAAAATAAGCGGATTTCATAATTTAGGCTCCTCCTTCTCCTGTTTGAAAAATAATATGAAAAGCAACAATACAATTACTGTGAAGATAGTTGTCACGGCATAAATTGTAGCCCAGTTATAAACTGTTGTTCCGGCAGCATCGACTGTTGTATTTACCATGATCAGTTTTCCGCTGATAAAATTTCCGCAAATGAGGGCGATACCCCATAAAATAAAAGAAAGCATTCCCTGTGCCTGTGCCCGCAAGGCTTTGGGCGCTTTTTTATCGGTATAAACTTGTCCTCCTACAAAGAACAAACCGAATATCAATCCATGGAAAAGAATACCGATAATATACCACGCATTTACATCCGTCAGTACGCCCCAATAGAAAGCCAGATAACGAGCTACCATCGCGGCAATCCCGATGACAATCGCTTTTTTGATTCCTAATTTTGTCATGATGGTAGTAGTAAAGAACAGAAAAATCAATTCGGCTAACTGTCCCCAATTCATAGTAACCGTTATGTACTTGAATTGGCGGTCTTGTAAAAATTCGGAACAGAAACTGAAATATAAAGTAAAAGGCAGTACCGCTGCAAAAGAACACGCCATAAACAGTAAATAATTTTTGTCGCGAAACAAAGAAAGGGCATCTAATCCGAGCAATTTCCGGAGGGATATTTTACTTGTTTTTTCTGCGGGAGGCGTATCCGGCAGGGTAAAATTGAGTGCAGCCGCGATCAATGCAAGGACGCTACCGCAAAGAAAGGGTAAATTTCCACCATCGAATATTTTCACCCCGAATGGAACAGCCAGTAAGCTAAACAATCCGGATACCACCCATCCGATAGAACCAAACATCCGGATACGTGGAAAAAGTTCGGGGTTGGCATGTGTCATGGCAATCGAACCGGTTAAACTCCAAGTGGGCATGTAACAAATCATGGCTACAAAAATCAGTATAAATACGGCAATGGGATTTTGGATAAATCCGGTTCCCGCCAATAAAAGAGCTGTCAACAGGTTGGAAACCGCAAGTACTTTTTGTGCCGAGAAATATTTGTCCGCCAAAGCGCCGATAATGGGCGAGGCCATCGAACCGATTGCCATCGAACTCAATATTAAGGCTTTCATTCCGCCTTCGATTCCTGTATTGGTAAGATATGCCGCCATAGGCACCCACCAAACCGCCACAAGCAGATATTGCATAAACATCATAACGGCAAGGGCTGCATGTGTTTTTAAAGAGGTATTGTTCATTGTGTTTAATTATTTTGTTAGTTATTTTATTTTTATCTCATCATCATTCCGCCCGATGCATCAACGGTTGCTCCGGTAATATAACCTGCCCGTTCCGAAGCAAGGAAGACTACAATATCTGCAATCTCTTGCGGTTCGGCAATCCGTTGAATTGGGATGGTTTGCAGGTAACGTTCTTTGCGTTCTTCCCAAGTCTTGGCGACCATTTCGGTTCGCACCAACCCCGGCGCCACCGCATTGACTCGTATCCCTTTGGCCGAAACTTCCCGAGCCAGGCCAATTGTGAAAGATACCATAGCGCCTTTGCTGCTGTCGTAAGGCAAGTGCCCGGTTGTGGAGCCGCGAAAAGCCGCTTGCGATGCAATATTGACAATAGCGCCCCCTTTCTGTTGTTGCAGCAACCGGCTAACCACCTCTCGCGAAGCGATAAACATACCGGTAACATTCACGGCAAAAGTTTCATTCCATGTTTCCGTGGAATAGGAAGTGATAGGGCCGGAAGGACAAACGGCGGCATTATTGACCAATACATCAATGGCGCCCAAGGTCTGTTCAACTTGGGTAATCATCGCCGATATTTCGGATTCCTTGCTCATATCCGCTTTGACATTCAACGCTTTTGTTCCGTATTTATCCTGTAAATAAGCGGACAATGCTTCTGCTTTTTCTTGGCTGTTTACGTAATTAAAAGCAACCAGAGCACCTTCTGCGGCAAAGGCTTCGCAAATAGCCCGGCCAATACCGCGACTTCCTCCGGTTACTAAAATTACTTTATTTTTCAAATGTAAATCCATATCGTTTTTATTTTATGGAACTAATACCACCCGTAAAGATTCGCCGCTACGCATCAATTCAAACGCTTTTTCGATGTCGTCTAACGGCAAATGGTGCGTTACAATTTTCTCGGCCGGAAATTGTTCCGATGCGAGGATTTCCACCGCTTTTTGTACATGAGCCGGCGTGGAATCACTGCTGCCGAGTAAGCGCAATTCTTTGTAGTGAATCAGGCGACTGTCGATGTTCAACATGCTTTTACCGACAGGTAACGAGGCAAACAACATGACACTACCTTGTTTACGTACCAATTCGAGCGCCTGTTCTTGCGGTGCGGCGGCCGGTGCGGCAACAATTACCACATCAGCGCCCTGTCCGGCCGTTTCGTCCAAGACCACTTGTTTCAGGTCTTCCTCATTCGGATTAACCAAACGATCGAAATGAAATTGTTCACATTGTTTCAATCGTTGTGGATTCAGTTCGGCAAAAATAATTTTTGAAGCGCCGTAATATTTCGCCATGCAAGCATTCAAAATGCCCATAGGCCCGGCGCCAATTACCACTACCGTATCGCCTTTTTTTATCCGGCATTGTTCCACCGCATTGACCGCACAACTGACCGGTTCGGCCAAAGCGGCTATGTCGGCCGACAAAGATGCCGGCGTAACGATGAGATGTCCATTGCGGATAGCCTGTTCGGGAATTGCCACATATTCGGCCATGCCGCCGTTGTAACTGTATCCCATGGGGGCTAAATCTACACAAAGATTACTGTGTCCGTTGCGGCAATAATAACATTCGCCGCAACTGATACTGGTGGCCATTACTACCCGGTCGCCCACTTCATATCCGTTTACTTTTTCTCCTTTTCGGACAATAATTCCGGTAAATTCATGCCCCATAACACGGGGCGGATGTATTCGCACATTTCCCGATGCGGCAGCTTTCATATCCGATCCGCACACCGCACAGGCATCCACCTTTACCAAAATTTCCTCTTCCTTACAATCCGGACAATCTATTTTTTCTACCCGAATATCGCCCGGAGCGTAAAACACGACAGCTTTCATACTATTTATTATCTGATTGTTCGCTACCTGCCAGCACGGCTTCGGTAGAGCCTACCCCTAAACGGTCAACGCCTTGCTGTAAATAGCCAACGGCGGTTTCCCAATTGCGGATGCCTCCGGAAGGTTTTACTTTCATTTTGCCGCCAACCGTGCGGATCATCACATCTATAATTTCCGGAGTGGCGCTTCCGGGGCCAAAACCCGTTGACGTTTTCACAAAATCAGCTCCTGCCTGATAAGACAATTCACAGGCTTTGGCTACTTGTTCCAACGTGAGGAATCCGCTCTCTTGTATCACTTTTACCTTTACACCGGCTGCATGCGCCACTTCTACTACCGCACGAATATCCCGAACCACATACTCGTCATCGCCCGAAAGAAAACGGCCAATGTTCATTACCATGTCAATCTCGTTTACACCGTCGGTAATGGCCTGTTTGGCCTGAAATGCTTTGGTTTCCGTTGCGTCGGCCCCATGCGGAAAACTAAGTACGCAGGATACTTTTACCCCCGAACCTTTCAATAGTTGGGCGGCTAAAGTTACATCGCACGGACGTACACATAGACTTGCCACTTTTTCGCGGATACACATAGCCGCATTTTTTTCAATATCGGCTACTGTCATGTCCGGTTTCAGTACGGCGTGATCAATGGTAGCCGCTACTTCCGATCTCGTATATTGTTTCATATATATATTATTCATTAATGCATTTCACGACCCCCTGTAACATTGATTGCTTGCCCCGTCATATAATCGGCGCCGGGCGATGCCAAAAACGCTGGTGCGGATGCAACATCCTGAACCGTAGCCAAACGTTTGAGCGGCACTTTCGACGTAAACTTTTTCACCACTTCGTCTTTCGGCATTTTCAGGTTGACAGTGTATCCGGCAGAAACACTTGCCCAAACGCCCGAATTGTCCGTAATTCCCGGACATACGCAATTGACATTGATGTTGTAATCGGCCAACTCGTAAGCCAAGGCTTGCGTGAAAGAAATAATCGCCCCTTTGGCGGCGCAATAATGG
>JAISKT010000050.1 GCA_031261295.1 Candidatus Symbiothrix sp.
TTGGATAAGAAAAAATTTGGGGTGTTTAAGCATAAAATCAATGATACCGGAGTTTCCCTTTTTCGTGGTTTTGATGATGAATTTTATGCACCGCACAGCCGTCACACGGAAATCCGGAGAGAAGATATTCAGCAAGTACCGGAATTGAAAATCCTGGCCGAATCGGAAAAAGCCGGCGTACACATTGTCATGGCGCGGGGTGGTCGCGAAATCTTCATTACCGGTCACGAAGAATATGCACCGGAAACGTTGCACAACGAATACACCCGGGATACAAGCAAGGGACTCCCGATTGAATTGCCGGAAAATTATTATAAAAATAATGACCCGCAACAGGGCATCTCCGTCAAATGGCGCGCCCATGCCCATTTGCTGTTCAAAAATTGGCTGAACTACTACGTTTACCAGGCTACTCCTTTCGACCCCAAAGAAATTGAGTGGCTGAAGGATTTAAAGGAATGAATGAAAACCGTCCGGAAAATTGAATTATTGGCTCCCGCTAAAAACCTGGAGACAGGTATTGAAGCGATTAATCATGGAGCAGATGCGGTGTATATCGGAGCGCCGAAATTCAGCGCCCGTTCTGCAGCCGGAAATTCAATAGCCGATATTCAACAATTAACAGACTACGCTCATCTTTTTCATGCCAAAGTATATGTGGCGCTCAATACTATTTTAACAGATTCCGAATTAGCCGATGCCGGACAATTGATTTGGGATTTGTATCATGCAGGGGTCGATGCCATTATTATCCAGGATATGGGAATCTTGATGCTCGAACTGCCTCCTATCGCTTTTCATGCTAGCACTCAAACCGACAATCGGAGTATCGAAAAAGTCCGGTTTTTGGAAGAAGCCGGTTTTTCTCGGGTTGTTCTGGCAAGAGAATTATCGCTGAACGAAATCAAAGATATAGCGGCTCACACCCACGTGCCCTTAGAAGTGTTTGTGCATGGCGCTTTGTGCACTTCCTACAGCGGACAATGCTATATCAGTCAAGCGCTTTCCGGCCGGAGCGCCAACCGGGGGGAATGTGCGCAATATTGCCGTTTGCCCTATACTTTATTGGATGGCGATGGAAAAACGCTGGTTTCCAACAAACATTTGCTGTCGTTAAAAGACTTGAATCAATCGGAGCATCTGGAAGAATTACTCGATGCAGGTGTTACTTCTCTCAAAATTGAAGGACGACTGAAAGATCTTTCATACGTTAAAAACATCACAGCCTATTACCGGAAAAAGTTGGACGAATTATTTGCAAAACGTCCGGAATACCGGGCTTCATCCTCCGGAGAAACGATTCATTATTTTGTGCCGAATCCCGATAAAAGTTTCAACCGAGGTTTTACGACTTACTTTTTACACGGAAGAAACAACGGCATCGCTTCGCCCGACACCCCAAAATCCATCGGTGAACCGGTTGGAAATGTGAAAGATATAAAAGGAAATTATTTCACAATAGCAGGAAAAAAGCCCATCCATAACGGTGATGGTTTATGTTTTGTAGGGGCGGGTTTTACGCCCGCCCTTACCGGATTTCGTGTCAACCGGGTAGAAGGCGACAAAATCTTTCCGGCGGATATGCCTCGCTTGGACAGAGGAATCGCCCTTTTCCGCAATTACGACCACGAATTTGAGAAAACCCTGTCCAAAAAATCTGCCGAACGGAAAATCCGTATGGAATGGCTATTGGAAGAAACGGATGCCGGTTTTTCACTCACGGCAACGGATGAAGATGATTATTCGGCAACAATTACAATTGAATTCAAGAAAGAATCAGCCACCAAATACCAAGGCGCCAATATCCGGGAACATTTATCCAAATTGGGCAACACGCCTTTAAAAATGGAAGTATTATCCAATAAGCTATCGGAAAATTGGTTCATTCCATCGTCCGTATTAAGTGAAATGCGGCGAAAAGGAATTGAAGCCTTATTGAATGTCCGAAACGTAGGGGCGACCCTTGCGGTCGTCCCCCTTGCGACCGCCCAAACAACCGAGAGGGCGACCGCAAGGGTCGCCCCTACAACCAACGAATTGACATATTTGGGGAATGTGTCCAACGAAAAAGCCCGGGCATTTTATCAACAACACGGCGTGAAAACCATTGCTCCCGCTTTTGAATTGAACCCGCTCACAGCTGTACCGGTGATGTTTACCAAGCATTGCATCAAATACCAAGCGGGCTATTGTCCCAAACAGGGAGGCGACGGCAAAATCAAAGAACCTTTGACTTTGTTGGCAGGGGCCAACCGGCTGAGATTATGGTTTGATTGCCGGAACTGCGAAATGCAAGTGATTAATTCACCAACTGCATAAAATAAGCATCCATAAAACCCTCTACCGTCTTTATCCACGCCTCCAATAATCCGGTTTCCTTATAGCCGCTTTTTTGGAATAACTTGTAACTGGGAATATTTGATTTCGGTACCTGTACGTAGAGTTGTTTCAAGAACAAAACCTGAGAAGCATATTCGTGCACCAATTGCAAGGCTTGCCATCCAAATCCTTGCCTACGATAATCAGCATCCAATAAAATGCCGATTCCGGCGCGAAGATTGACCGGGTCGAAATCGTACAAGTCAATGGTGCCAATTGCGTTTTGTGATGCTTTTTCTACAATCATCAGGCGCAATTGCCGGGATTGAAAAATATCATTGGAAAGCGACTGGGACAGATAATCCCGCAATACAAACCGGGAATAAGGCGTTAACGTG
>JAISKT010000068.1 GCA_031261295.1 Candidatus Symbiothrix sp.
CACCCAAAATGATGAGTGTCAGCGCTAAAAAAATCATCTTTTTCATATTATTTGTATAATTTAAATTTGTATTTCGGATAAGGCGCATAACGCCTGTTTTATAAAAGGGCAAGGCAACCGGTAATTATAAATTTAATAAGAATGAAAAAAAATCTTGTGGTTGCCTGTACCCTAAGTGATGGGCGGACGCGATTAAATAGCAAAAAATGAGAGTGAAAAACCATTGAACCTTTACGCCCGCCAATTTCCTATAACTTGTTCTGCATGTTTGTAGAATTAATGCTTCCAAGTCCCTGAGAAGCGGTTATTTAAAATAAAAAAACGTGGGACCAATAACTTTATTTGTACTGGAGGTCTTCAACTACCCGTAATAGCAAATAAGTTATGCCCACGAATTCTCGTGAGCGTTTACTGACTTATCCTTGCTATTACAGAAATTGTTGAAGTTTCCAGTACAAGAATAAAAGCTAACGCTTTTTCTTTTAATGAATTATGTCTTTATAATATACTTTCTATTTTGTAATAAAACCGTTTTATCGTTTATTTAATTGGCAAAGGTAATACCTTTTTCCATATAAACCAAAGAATTAGCAAAATTTAATTTTTTATTTAAACCTTTGTCATTTACCTTATTTGATTTTCTCAAAATAAGGAAGCCGGTTGAGGGCTGCGTCCACGGTTATCGTTTTTCCGCCGGCATATACATTCCCCAGTTCATCGCGCCATTTCCCTTTGGGGAGTGTAACTGTCCGTTGATTTTCGGGATTGATCACCGGCGCGACTAAGAATTTATCACCCAGCATAAACTGGTCTTTGCAATCCGCAAATCCCTGTTCCGGAAACATATATTCCAAATGCCGGATGATCGGTTCGCCGGTTTGTGAAGCCTGTTTGGCACATTCCAGGATATAATCGCTCCTCTTCACATGGAGATAAGCCATTTCCCGGCAAATTGCCAAATTTTCTTCGTTTAAAATGCGCCACGGGGCTACCGAAAACTGCATCATAGGCATCAGGGCGTGCACTTGAGTGGAACGAATAATCAGGCTTTGGTTGAAATTGGAAGGATCAATTCCAAGGAAAGAGGTGAATTGTCCGCCTCCGATCATGTCGGGGCAGGCGTAGGGATAGCCCAACAAGCCGGCGGCAATCATGTCAGGAATGAGTAATCCGACCGCTTTCCACGAATAATCCTTATCGCCCAGCCGTTGTACCAGCGGTTCGCCTCCCATCCGCCAACCGGCGCGGTATTCGTTGAAAGGGAAAGACAAGCCGATTTTTGCCCACGCCATCGTATGATCAGTCGATTGAGCGTCCGGTTTATAACTGTCAATTTTGCCGGGATCGTAAAAAAGGGCATCGCCGGCATCAAACTTAAAACCATCCACCCCGTATTTTTGCTGCACCTCTTTCAATAGAGCGACAAAATAATCAAAGGCTTCCGGGTTGGTCAAGTCGTAGCAGGCGCTGTAACCGTTCCACCAGTTGATCATAGCAGGTTCTTTGCTGCCTTTCCGGCGGATCAAATAGTTTTTCTTTTCCAAGTCGCGAAATTCCGGACTGTCTGCACTCACAAAAGGACAAATCCAAAGCATGATTTTGAATCCCATGCGGTGCAACTGATCCATCATTCCTTTCGGATCGGGAAATTTATCGGGTTTGAAATCAAAATTGCCATAGTATTTTTGCCAGTTGTCATCGATCATAAAAACGCCTTTCGGAAAATCGTATCGGATGATTTTATCGGCATAATTCAAAATGTCTTTTTGATTTTGATTGTACATCAATTCAATCCAGGTATTGTATTGAGGCAAAGAAAAAAACAGCGGATCGGGCAATTTTCCGGAAGGGGGAAAATGGCTATGGCAAGCCGCCAAGTAGGCATCCCGTAAGGTTTTTCCGGCAACCACGACTTTTATTTCCTCAAATTTCGATTCCAATTGAATGGCCGCTGCACTGATTTTAAATTGAAAGGCTTCGTCACTCCAGATATAGCGTCCTTTATTGGAAACGAACAAAGGAACAGCCTGGTTATTAAATCCTTGCTTGGATAAATCAAACGTTTCGGCCGATCGCAGGTAAGGCATCTCGCTTCCTTTTGCCACAAAAGCGCCCCACCATTTTTCTTCCGGCAGAAAAGGAATTTCGGAAATAAACGGTTGCGCATTCAGCATCACGGAGAAGCACAACGTGATGAATAAAGTAATTGTTTTGAACATGAAAATCGATTTTAAAAGAAAGTCCTCTGTCATTGCGGGCTTGACCCGCAATCCCCTGAAAATTACCCCTAAATCCCCTAAAGGGGACTTGGATGGCACAATTTTCAAACACTACAGGCTCTAAAAGCCCCCTTGAGGGGGTTGGGGGTGTTTAACGGACATCTTGGGATGGCGGGTCAAGCCCGCCATGACAGAATTTTGGACTTTTATAAAAATTATTGTACTGGAGTAAACGTTATCGTGAATTTTTTACCGTTGGCAGGATCTATTACGAATACGGGTCCATCGGGTCCGTCTTCTTCAGCAGTGCCAAATGTAAAACCGTCTTGCAGGTTAACGGTTACTTTGAAATAACCATCGTATCCATCACTGCCAACTCCCGGAATTGTCAGGTTGGTCAGCGATGTGGCGGTTGTAATACCATCAAAATAACTCAATAAGAATCTCTTTTTTGAAATATCCGGATCATTAAGATCGCCATACCAGAAATTAAGATCGCCACCCCAACCTCTATAATGGAAAGTGCCTTCGTAAGTGTTGGTAGTCCCTTTTCGTTGCAGGCTCATTCGTTGTTCCGGATTCCATACGATGCCGGGATCACCTGCGAGTTTAGCCCAACTCCAACCATCCATATAAAGAACATTCGGATAACCGCCTAATTGACAAGTATAGATCGTAGAAGCAAACGGATCCACCCGGACAAGATAGTTGCCTGAGTTTCCTACTACTTTCCAGGTAGCATTTCCTTTGCCGGTAAAGACATCCGGATCGGGATTCGCTGTGCTCAGGTTGACGCCTGCAGCCGTAATATTCGCACCGTTTTCTAAATTCACCGTTCCTTCAAAAATGTAGGATGTTCCATCTTTTAAGGATAAAGGAGATCCGGCAAAAGTGAGCGCCGTTGGCACCGAACTTCCGTTAATATTAAGACCGCCGTCGAGCAGGTAATCCAAACTTCTGGTGACACTTCCGTCCTCCCATGTTATTTCCTCTATGCTCACCTTATTGAATACGGTTCCGTCATGATATACTTTGATGTTCACGTGACCACCGACCGAAGTAGCGAATGCAGCGGTTTTATCATCACCGTTTTCGAGAGTGATTGTATGATTACGATAGAGAATGTACTGTTCTTTCCCTCCTAATTTAAATCTAAACGGATTGGCTGTCATATTTCCCCACCAGTCATCAGGGGCGTCAGTCCCCAGTGAGGGTGGAGTCCATGTCCAATATTTCTTGTTGCCTGATTGATAACCTTGCATTTTGTTTGATGCCCCTTCCGCAACAATTTCGCCGGTTTCCCAAGCATGTCCGGATATATCGCCTAAGATATAAAGCGGTTCGTTAATTTCCGTCCACTGTTCTTCCGATTCTGAGACTGTTAATTCAAAAGTGACCGGATTGAATGTGACTTTCAGCGCTTTTTCGGCCTCTGCTCCAATGACAAAATCCCCGTCAACCATCGTTGTCACAACGCCGGATTGATTGCCCCAATACAAACCTGTTTTGTCGGCATTCACGTAGATTTTTCCGGTAGCGCCGGCAGGAACCAGTTCTTCATAGACAAAAACGTCCCCGTCTTTTACCAATTCACAGACTTTAGTACCTAAGATCAGGTACAATTTTTCAAAAACAGGTATTTTTACATTCTGTAAAACCACTTCGCCCGTTGTCGAATTGTTTTCGCTGTTTTTTACTGTAACACTGATCGTTACGTTTCCCGCTTTCGCGTTTTTCGGAAGAACAATTACCTGATTATCATTCAAGTTAAATGTTTTTCCGGTCAACATCTTCGTCACTTCGTAAATTTCCCCTTCCACATTGGATAGCTTAACCGTATAGGATTGCAATCCTTTCAGATCGCTAAAATTCCCGGACAAAGCAATGATGTCACTGTAAGAGACACTCGTTGGACTAACTGCCAGATTTTCGATTACCGGCTTGCCGTCGCCTGTTGGTTTGTCGTCAACAGTGTCGTCTCCACAAGACAGGCAAAAGAACGAACAGCCTGCACACATTAAAAAAGCTAAAAATTTCAATGTTCTTTTCATGATAGTTGAATTTTTATGATATTAATAAAGTTAAAATTATTTTTTATTGAAATACACGTCTCCTTTATATACTTCCGATGGGAAATTTCCGATCGTAATTTGTTGAAAGAGATTATTATATCCGGTTTCCTTGTTCCATACATTTTCATTCGCCAATTGAATGGAATAATCGGGATTGCCGTACAACTGCGGTTCCGGATCGGGTAAATTCAGCAACAAGTCGTACGTACCGGAAGGCATATCTTTCGGAATGCCGATGTTTTTTGAAATCACCGTTTCCGTTAGAGGCCGCCAAAACCGCGGGTCTTCCTCTACTGCGGCCACATAGAGTTGTGCGGTTTGGGTATTTTTCAGTATAAATTCTACTTTTCGCGGATTATACGGGCACGCATAACCAACGTTGTTTACTTTCAACTGAATGGTTAAGGTTCCTTCCGGGGCAATCTTGTCGGTGAAAGACCCCGAATGCAAAACAAACCGGTAGCCCAATTCCCTGATTATATTATCCATACAGCCTTGCGTGATCCAATTTTTGATAACGCCCTCGTAATAATCCTGATTCAGGAAACTCCAGCGTAACCTGCGCATTTCGCTTTCGGCTTTGGCGCAATCGGCAGGATCAACTCCATCGGGAGGACAGGTTTCTCCTCCTACCGGAAGATACACCCCTTCACTGTTGATGTAGTTTTTTTCAGCATCAATATTTACATACGTGCCATAGTCGGTCTTACTTGCCAAAAAACAATCGTTGTGATGACCAATCCGGGCAACCTTTGTTTCCGTAAATGCTTCGCTTTTCGCCAACGCAGTAGTTCGTTGCAGGTATTCCGTTTTATAGGCAGGCGTACGCAACTGAATCATCCGCCGTGCAGGTAAGACCTCAAGCATTTTGTTCAGAATAGTCGCCCGGATACCCGAAGTTTTCAGGTTATTCGAGGAATAATACCATTCGCCCCAAGCCCCGATAAATCCGGCTTGCAACACGGCGATGACATCCGCATTTTTTTCAAAAACAGGCTTGAGCTGATCCAGGTGTTTCAGGATGATGTCCAATGGGGCGTCCGGTTCGGTTTCCTGACCGGAAT
This sequence comes from Candidatus Symbiothrix sp., assembly GCA_031261295.1. Taxonomy (GTDB): domain Bacteria; phylum Bacteroidota; class Bacteroidia; order Bacteroidales; family Azobacteroidaceae; genus Azobacteroides. The sequence goes on from JAISKT010000068.1 coordinate 5,356, forward strand.
AAGCAAAACGGAGCACGCATTTCAATCCCGATTTCCGCAAGGTAGCCATATCCGTATCAATCTGATTCAAAGCTTCGGGAGAAAGCGCTTTATCCCGGAATGATCTCAGGTAATAGATCCGGTAGATAAGGGAAATATTCTGTGTACGGTAGCTTTTCAATGTGAGTTCGCCAAGCATGGTAGGATTACTGCCCAATTCACTTTGGGTATATTTGTAAAACCCCCGTTCCGGATTGGGAAATTTGGCGGTACTGGCGATGTAACTGACTTCGGACTGGGAAATGACTCCCGGTTCATCGGAGTTATTCTCCGAAGAGCCGCATGCTACCAAGCTAAAAATAGCCCAGGCGCAAACTATCAATCTTTTGAAGTATATTTTCATTTTATTTAAGTTTTTTAAGTACCTTAAGCTTCTTAAGAAACTTAAGAAGCTTAAGGTACTTTTAATTATTGTATCCTTTATTCTGAATCACTTTACCTTTTCCATCCACAATCACCGATAAAGGCAAAGGAAAGAGGTATTTATCTTTGCTGGCGTAAGGAGCGATGTTGTTGTTCAGCAGCATTACCCGGTCGTACAGTTTGTCGAAACGGATTAAGTCGGCGCGATACTGGCCGCTCTCGCACCAAAATTCGTGACTGCGTTCGGTCAGCAACTGATCTATAAACACCTCTTTGGTTGGAAAATCGACCAATTTTTTGTCGTCCAATTTGGCACGCTTCCGGATCGTATTCATCAAATCTACGGCTTCCTGCGTCACACTTCCGCCCGGTTTCATCACCACTGCTTCCGCCAGCGACAATATCACATCGGCATAACGGTAGATCACTATGTCCAAATCGGAATAGTTGTTATTGGAAACAACACCCGGATCCATTTCATATTTCTGTGGAATGGGTCCTAAATCAAGCGTTTGTCCCGGATCGGCGCGATTGACTAATTTGGCAATTCCGGTCTTTGAATCGGGTACAGTCATATACGAAGGAATCAGATAGGTTTTCCGTGTATCGTTGGGTTCAAAGCTGTCATAAAACCACCAGGAACTTTGGTGGGTTTGCCAGCCTTTCACCGGCCCGTCAATATCGGGAGGCATCACCATCATGTGCCATTGGTTTTGACTGGTGCCTTCGTAATTACAGGGAACCACAAAAATATATTCCGGGTTGGCAGCCGTCTGTCCTTTAAATTCAAACAGTGAAGGATAATCGGTGACTAAGGAATAGCCAAACGAAGGAACCATCATTTCGCGGGCAAGCGTTTCCACTTTATCGTAATAACTTTTGTCGTTAACGGTTTCGTGAAGATAGAGCCGTATCAACAACATTTTGGCGAGTCCCGAACTGAAACGTCCGTATTCCGCTTCCCGCGGTTTGGGTAAGTGATCGGCGGCAAACAGCAGATCATCTTCAATGAATTTGACCATTTCTTCGTTGGATAAACGAGGCAGCGGAGTTTCGTCCAACGGATTTTTTAAGACTTCGAGTGGAGCCACTACCAAGGGACCGAACATATCAAAAAGGATGTAGGACAGGAATGCTCTGGCGCAACTGACTTCCGCGATGTATTTGGTCTTTTTATCTTCGCTCAAGGTACTGTTTTCGATAGCGTCTTTGACCAAGGTGCAACGGCTGATTTTTCCATAAAAACCGTAAGGCTCTTCACGAATGTAGTAGAAACGGGTAATTTCCTCACTGTTTTCGGTATAGGACATTTCGGTACAAAGTTTCTGAGGACCGAATTTTCCCATAATGATTTCCGTACAGGCATCGTTGACAAACATTTGCCCTCTTTCGGAAGTTGAATTAATGCCGCCGGGATTTCCCCAACTTCCCCGCAAAGGATTATAACACGACAGTACCATGGCTTGCAGGTCTGCTTCGGTTTTCGGAAAAATAGATGGATTTATTTCCGTATAACTCACCGGATCTAAATTACATCCTGAAAAACAAATAATTATGCCAAAAATTCCAAAAATAGCAGTTGTTTTACTAATTCTTTTCATTATTTTAATTCTTTTCATTGTTTTCATTTTTTAAAATTTAAGATCGAAGCCCAAGGTAAACGTACGTGCATTGGGATAAGCCGCTGCATAACCGTCCGTTTCCGGATCAAGTCCGGAATAAGGTGTGATCACCAAAACATTATTTATATCCAGGTGAATGCGTGCATCGGAAATCACTTTAGATAGCAATCCATTGGAAACCGTATATCCCAGTGAGATATTCTGCAGGCGGATAAACCAGGCTTTTTCGTAAAAATAATCGCCGTATCCGTAGGTTGACCAACCATAATAGGAACTGGGATTAACCGTTGACGGATCGTTGGGCATCCACCGTTTTTTGATACTTCGCAGGGCATTATAATTGTATTGAGAAATACCATCTGAAGAAAGACCGTAAGCCATACGTGTTGGGTCTTCCATCACACGGTCGAACATGCCATAGAAATTGAAATTGAAATCAAAGCCTTTGTATTTGATCGTATTCGTCAAACCGATGATAAATCCCGGATCTTTGCTTCCCATCAAGCGGGTGTCGGCTTCATCAATAATCCCGTCGGGTTTGCCGGTCAGGAGAAATCTTCCGTTGGCGTCCACTGCCGGATTGCCGTCTTCATCCCTCACATACCCGTTGATGTCTCCGACAATGATTTGTCCGGGGATTAAGTCGGGCTGCGATACCGGTTTATCATCCTCTGTTTGCAGAATCCCTAAGGTAGTTCTTGCAAATATAGAACGGATCGGATCGGTTGTTTTTTCGTAAACGGTCGGTTTCCAGTCCGGCGCTCGTTCGAGCCATCGATCTTTATAGGTAGTAAAAGTAAAATCGGTGGTCCAGGAGAAGTTTTTACGGGTAATATTTTTCGTATTCAACGTAAATTCAAAGCCCCGACTTTGTGTTTTTCCAATGTTTGCTATCACAAAACTAACATCGTGATACGAGTTCAAGGCTTTCAGGTTCAGCAAATCCGAAATGACTCGATTGTAGTATTCGAAAGAAGCAGAAACGATTCCTTTGAAGAGCGACACATCTAATCCGATATTCAGTTCGGTGGTGGTTTCCCATTTCAGATTTGGATTTTCGAGACGACTTTGGAAAACACCTATCATCGGAGAGTTATCCAATCGGGTCCATGCCGGCTGAGCAGAATAAGCAGCAAAGGCATTATAGGGAATATCCGAATTACCGGTTTGTCCGTAGCTGACACGCCATTTTAACATCGGCATTTGTTCTTTCACCGACGCCATGAAATTTTCATCTGCCATATTCCAGGCTAAAGCCACCGAAGGGAAATATCCCCATTTGTGATTACGGGCAAACACACTGGCGCCATCGGCACGAAAAGTTGCGGTAAATAAATACCGGTCTAACAAGGTGTAATTCACTCTGCCAAAATAAGACAGTAATTTGTTTTCGCCTGCGGAAGAACCGACTGCTTTGGTGCCTTCACCGGCATTCAGGTTATTCCATAAAAAGCCATCGGTAATGAAATTATTGTTTCCCGAATTATTGGCAGTCTCGTTTGATTTCTCGAATGAATACCCTCCCAATATGCCAAAGTTGTGAATGGCATTCAGCCGGAAATTATAATTAGCGGTTAATTCCGTCAGATACTGTTCGTTGTCCTGTTCATTGATGCTGCCTATACCTCCTGTCCAACTTCCATAAAGGGTCGTTTTCGGCATGTAGGTATTGCGCGATTGGTGGGTGCGGTCTAAGCCAACATGGGCTTTGATAAACAGGTTTTGAATGGGTTCGTACGTTACACTGGTATTTGCAAGTAGTCTGTCTATGCGTGTATTATCTGTTACTTCGAGCAAGGAATAGGGATTGGGTTGCGTAGGCAATAAAGGATTGATGGGATAAGTTCCGTCTGCAGCTTGTGCTTCGATATGCGGTCCCATTTGGACAGCCGCCCGGATCAATCCCGATTTTTCCCACTGCCCGTCTCCCAAGGGCGTATTGTCGTTATCCAAGCGGGTAGCGATCAGGTTCAACGACATCTTAAAATACTTGTTGATGTCCTGATCAAAATTGATTTTGCCGGTATAACGTTGCATCCGGGAATTTTTAATAATCCCGTTGTGGTCGAAATAATTGAGTGATACTAAATATTTGGATCCGTTGCTTCCACCCTGCACACCCAGATTATATTGTTCGATACTTCCGTCGCGGGTCACCAAATCAATCCAGTCTGTTCCGTCGCCGGCATTTTCGATCTGGGTATCGGTATAGGGAAGTTTGTAAGCCACTCCGTTTTTGGGAAAACGCATGGCTTCTTCCAATGAATTGTCACCATACGGATACACCCGGTTTTCAAACATCCAGTAGTCCCATGAAGCGGTATTTTTCTCGTTCATCCATTCTTTCAATTGAAAAACATCGTAGATATCGGTGTGTTTTTGTACGGCAAACGAAGCAGATAAACTAACCACCGGTTTCCCTTCTACTCCGCGTTTGGTGGTAATCAGCACCACTCCATTGGCAGCGCGCGAACCGTAAATAGCCGTTGCGGAAGCGTCTTTCAGTACTTCAATGGAGGCGATATCATTGGGATTGATAAAGTTCAAATCACTTTGAGTTCCCGGATTCAGTCGATCGTTGATGCTTGCCGACAAGGGTTCGGAGTTGGTTATCGGAAAGCCGTCCACAATATACAAAGGTTTGTTTCCGGCGTTGACCGATCCGGCGCCGCGCACTAAGATGTCCAGACCGCCGCCCGGTTGGGCGCTGTTTTGCATGACGCTTAATCCGGCTACTTTTCCTTGCAGGGCATGTCCGACTGAAGCCGCCGCCGTCAGGTTGATGTCGCTGGCTTTGATGGAAGAAACAGCGCCGGTCAGGTCTCTTTTCTTCACGGCGCCATAGCCGATGACAACGACTTCTTCCAGATTGTTAATGTCTTCATTGAGAATGACATTGATTTCTTTTTTATCGCCCACCGTAATTTCTTTGGTGGTGTATCCGAGAAACGAAAAGGTAAGAATGGCATTTTTGTTTGGAACGGAAATCTTGTATTTTCCGTCCAAATCGGAAATAGTTCCCTTGTTCGTTCCTTTAACAGCAATACTGACGCCGGGCAATGTTTCGCCTGTGGCATCTGTAACGCTGCCGGAGACCGTAACGTCTTGCGGATCCGGATTGACGACGGGTACAATAATGATTAAATTATTGTCCATCATTTGGTACGTTAAATCCGAATTTTTTAAAACTTCATCCAAAACGGTTTCCACCGGTTTGTTCGTTACATCAATATCTACTTTTTTATTCACATGATTCAGATCATCATTGTAAAAAAAGCGATATTCGCTTTGCGCTTCAATCTTTTTGAAAACATCCTTAACGGTAACATTATTCATTCGAATGCTCAGTTTGGTAGTCTGCGAATAGACAGCCATTCCGGCATGAAGCAAAATTACGGTTAAGCAAAATGCTTTTAATTGTGTCATACGTGTTTTCATTTTCATGCTATCAGATGTGTTATCAATTTATTTTATTCTTTCTGCCAGAGCTTTTTATATTGCTTCTGGAATTTTTCATTGGTGGACAAAACAAATTCGGATCCGGTAAATTCATATTCGACAGGCGCCACCTGGGCCATAGCTTTCAACACCGATTCAATCGGATCGTCTTCCAACGTACCTGTGAAACGGAAATACCGCAAGGAATTATCTGCAAAAGAAATTTTCACATTATACCGGCGTTCGAGTTTAACCGCCAAACTGCCCAATTCTTCGCCTTCGATCAGCCAACGCTTGTCTTTCCACGAGGTAGCGATCATGTAATTGGTTGTGGCCGGCACTTCTTTCGCTTGCGGGATATGTTTCAGCATTTCCTTCTGCAAATCCGGTTTTGACTCCTGAGCCATTCCGTTTACCGGTTTTGATTCCAGCAATATTTCATTTGTATTTTTCAATAACGTCAGCCGTTGCTTCGGTTGCAGCGAAACAGCCGGTTCGTCTCCGGCATTGTTTTGCATGCGGCTCACTTCCACGGTTCCTTCCACCAGGATGGTTTCAATAATCGAATCGCCGGGATAAGCTTTGACATTGAAAGCGGTTCCGGTAGCCTTTACATTGAGCATAGACGTCTTCACCTCAAACGGCAACGATTTGTTGGTCGCGACTTCAAAAAAAGCTTCGCCTTCGAGGAAAACGTTCCGGTTGGAGACCGAATACGTAGTCGGGTAACGTAACCGGCTGCCGGCATTGAGCCATATTTTTGTGCCATCGGTCAATACAATCTGCGATTTCGCTCCCAGCGGGACAATGGTTTCATAATAGGCAACCTCCGGAGATTGGAATTGACTGTAATAATGATAGGAAAATATGCCCAGCATAAAAATTACCACCGCGGCTGCTACCTGTGGAATGTACAACCGGATTATTTTTCGGCGGAAACGATGGACCGGATAGGATTTTTCGTTTTGTATCCTTGATAAAAATCGCCGGTATCCCGCTTCGGCATCAAAACCGATTGGATTATTTAAATCTGTATTCATAATAATTTACTTCTATATAGAAGACAGTAAAAACGGGAAAAAGGGTGAAAAGCTTATCGTTATTTTTTATAAACCTGTTAGGTCTTTAAGACCTAACAGGTTTCCTAAAATCAATGTCAGGAGATGAGGAGAAAGCACTTTCCGTAGTTTCTGCGATGCAATTTTCAGTTGGCTTTTAACGGTATTGACGGATATATTTTGCTGAAAGGCAATTTCTTCCTGTTTAAGATTTTCGAAATGTTTTAAATAAAATATTTTCCGGCATTCGGGCGGCAGGGAATTGATGGCCTGCGTAATGGCCTCTTCCAGTTCTTTGCTGATCAGGTTGGATAAGGGAGTGTTGGTATCGGTAAAAAGGAAATCTTCCCGGTTGTCCTCTATCGGCGTATCGCTTAAATGATCGTTCAAGCGGTTTTTGCTTTCCAAGGAATTAATGCTTCTGTGGCGTACCGCTTTGATCAGATAGGCTTTGATAGAGGTGTGAATGTTCAATGTTTTCCTGTTTTCCCAGATTTTATAAAAAACATCATCCACCGTTTCCTCCGACAATTGTTTACTGTTTAAATAACCATTGGCTATATAGCAAAGCATAACATAGTAATTATCAAACAATTGTTTAAAACCATGCAAATCGCCGTTTCGGATATTTTCTAAAATATCTTGTTCGCTGATAGTTGCTTGAGGATTATCTGTGCATTCTTTATTCACTAATGGATGTTAAAATTAATAGAATATGCACAAAGATAATAAATTTGTTTTTAGGATGATGTAAGAATTTTTAAAATTAAACAGGAAACGACAAATCAGAATGACTTGTTGTTTCCTGTTTATGTAGTCTGCAATGATTACCTCTATTACGAGTTTTTCAATTTGCGTGGAATGACGTTATTATTTCCCACTGAGGAAAGAATTAACAAAATCGTTCAAATTTTTCAAGAAAGTATCAAATCCGGAAGAGAAAAATACTTCTGCTTCAATTTCCGTATTGTCCTTAAACACGAGAACAGGTACTGTGCCCCAATAGCGCTCGTTTAACTTAGCTTTACTTTTGAGCGTAGCAATTTTAGCTTTGTCTTTCGAGGCCACTAAAAACAAGTTGATATAATCATTAAATGCTTTAGCATCCGCTTTATAGTAGTTTTCCTCTGCTTTTTCCCGGCCATATTTATCACGATCGTCATAATAAGCTTCATCTATCTCATTCATCACAACCATATATTTAGTGAAATCAACGATTCCGGCAAATGCCAAGGTATTTTGGAGATTAATAACCACATTTCCATTCATTTGACCCGGATTTATTGTATCATTTGCAAAAAAATCAACATTACCGGACATATTAGCTTCCGCATCAATCAACACTTTGCTTCCGTTTTTAAGCGTAGATTTGGCAATAGAAGGAGTGGCTTTCGCTACTTTTGATGTAAAAGTATATTCGCCCAGCACGTAGGTAAGTTCAGACAAAGACGGGAAAGTAGTAAGACTCTTAATGTCAGAAACAGCGTGGAGACTTCCGACTTCTGCCGTTCCCAAATAAATTTTACCGTGTACTTCTTTCGGAAGTTCTATCGACAGATTTACATCTACGTCTTTTTTCGAATCTTCATCATAATACCAGGTTTCATCTTCATAATACAGCGAAGAAGAAACAGCTGAAGCTACTATCTTTCCTGTTTTATTTTCAACAGGGAAACTGAATTCCGCTTCTTTGCTTGTGGATGCTGCATAGTCCCATACGTGTTTAGACGCATTCCAGGTATATTTTCCATAAAAATCTGCAATATGGTAAATAACATCTTGAGAAGATGCTCTTAAAAAGCCTGGTTGGGGAGCATCTATTTCCAGTAATGCGTTAAAAGTAGCTAATACTTTAACGCCGTCATTCGTTTTTAATCCCTGCAATTCCGACAAAAAGCCATTGGCATCACCTTGCAATTTTTCCTTCTGTTTTTCTACCGAAAGGTCTGAATAGCTGTAGTCGTTCAGTTTTGTAATATCACTTACTCCAAAAAGATCTTCTTCCGCAGAATCCTTATCTTTACAAGAAGTAAGAACCGCAAAAGAACAAATCAAACTCACACAAAAAATAAAAGAAAACTTCTTCATACAATAAACATTTTAAATTTATAATTAAGTTGTATATTCAAAAATCGTACAAAGGTATTGTTTTTTTTTAGTATAAAGCAAAAAATAAGGAATAAACATTTACTTTTGTATTCTTTAAGGATTACTATCGAATGAAGGAAGCGGTATTTATTTATCAAAATAAGGAAAAATGGAGGGAATACGAGAGTTGCCTGAGCAATATCAAGCGGGAAACTCCGGATACGCTGGCTGACATCTACATTGATGTAACCAACGATTTGTCGTATGCCCAAACACATTACCCCGGCTCCAAGATTGGAATATACCTGAATGGCTTATCGTCTAAGCTGCACCAGTTTATCCACGAGAAAAAGAAATGGAAATTTTCCCAACTGATTGATTTTTGGCGGATAGAAGTTCCTTCGGTCATGTACCAATGCCGGAAAGAATTGCTGTATTCATTCCTGATATTTGTTATCTCCGCTTTTATCGGCGCTTTTTCCGCCGTCAACGACGATACTTACGCCCGGCTGTTACTGGGAAATTATTACGTGGACATGACGTTGGAAAACATTGAAAAGGGAGACCCGATGGCCGTTTACAAACAGGCGAACGAAAGCGACATGTTTTGGAACATTACCATTAATAATGTAATGGTTTCTTTTTATGTGTTTATCTACGGGATGTTTACGTCGATTGCTACGGCTTATCTCTTAATACAAAATGCCATTGATATCGGCGGTTTTCATTACCTCTTTTATCAGCACGGACTGCTGTGGGAGTCTTTCCTGGCAGTCTGGTTGCATGGCACCTTGGAAATTTCGGCCATCATTGTGGCGGGATGCGCGGGCATCACCATGGGCAACGGCTGGCTTTTCCCGAAAACCTATACCCGCTTTGAGTCGTTTAAGCGCTCGGCTAAAAAGGGCGTGAAAATCATCATCGGAACGGTTCCTATTTTTATTATTGCCGGATTTATCGAATCGTACATTACGCGGCATACCGGATTACCGGACGCTATCCGTTTATTGGTAATCCTTTCGTCCTTCGCATTTGTGCTTTTTTATTATGTAATATATCCTAAAAAATTATGCAATCATGAGTCAAGAGAAAATTGAATTTTATAAGAATCGTACCATTGGTGAACGGTTCTCGGCGGCCGGTGATTTTGTCCGGCAAAATTGGAAAGTGTTGTTGAAGAACATTGCGTATGTTGGAGTGCCTCTGGCTCTGTTGCAAGGTTATTTCATCCAAAATCAAGTAGGGGCTTCCCTGGGTAATCTGGGAAATCCCGACATTTGGGGTTCTTACGCGAATACTACTATTATAGGCCTGCTGGGTAATCTGGTTCAAGCGATTGTCTTCCTTTATATTGTCTCCGTGACAGGCGCTATCCTGCGGGAATACGTCAAAGGTTCCTTAACCGAAGAAACCGGTTGGCCGGATTTGAAAGACAATGTATTTTCTATTGGAGGAAAGATTTTCCTTCAAGGCTTGATTTTTGTTCCGTTTATTATTTTATTGGTAGCTGTAGTGGCCGTAGTCTCCTATTTCCTGGGAGTGGGCGCGTTTATTGTGCTCGGTATTTTGGTACTTCTGCTTATAGTCTTGTGGGTTGTCATTATTCCTCCGTTGTCATTAGTCCAATTTCCAATCTTTTTTGAAGACGCTTCCGCTTGGGAAGGAATCAAAAAAGGGTTCCGGTTGGGATTCCGGTATTGGGGTTCCGTCTTTTTAACGATTCTTTTGGGAGGACTTCTCTTTGGGGCCGTCTATTATATTTTCATGGCGCCTTATATCGTATATGCCATGTTTAATATGGGAGACGGAGGAATATTGGGATATATTTTGGCCATGTTTTCTTCGTTGGTCTTTGTCGCTATTTATCCTGTGCTCATTGTGTTTTTGGGATTTCAATATACGGCCATTGTCGAAAGAGAAGAAGGAATTTCCTTACAGGAAAAAGTGGACGAATTTGAAAATTTGTGAAAAACGGTTTTTACATATTCATTCTAACAATCTTATTTTGCATTCCCCGCTTGAATGCGGAAGAAGCGGTGATACCCAAAGATACGGTTCAATGGGAAGCCGTTTCGTTGGATGCAACAACTTACGAGGAACTCAAAGCGCAGAAAAAATTCAATTATTACCATCAGCAACCGGATGAACCGAATGCCTTGCAACGGTTGCGTGAGGCTATTTTCCGCTGGTTGCTGAGACATAATCCAAGCATGACAGACGGGCAATTCAATACGCTATTGGTGGTTGCGCTGATTATCGTTCTGGTTTTGGTCATTGTATTTCTATACATTTACAGGCCTTCGTTGTTTTACATCAACCGGAAACAAAAATTGGATTATCATTTGGACGAGGAAGATATTGGAGGATTGAATTTTGAACGGTTGATTCAGGAGGCGCTACGCAAAGAACAATATTCGGAAGCCATCCGGTGGAGCTACCTGAGCGTGTTGAAAAGATTGAATGAACGGGAATTGATTTCGTTTGACCCGCATAAAACGGTCAATGAATATGTGCATGAACTCAAACGGACGGATTTGAAATCCGATTTCAGGCATCTCTCGCGGCAATTTGTCTATTACCGTTACGGAAACGGAGAAGCAACGCGGACTGTTTTTAATACGTTTCAAGAATTGTCCTCTGTCATTGCGGGCGAAGCGAAGCGAGACCCGCAATGACAATTTTTTATATTTTATGAAAAAAAACATCATTTTTATCGCAGTAATCGGTTTGATGTTCATCCTCATGTATTGGATGAACCAGGAAAATCCGGCCCAATTCATCTGGGAACCGACCTACGATACCAATGACAAGCAACCTTACGGCGGGTACGCTTTCGATAAAATGCTGGAATCTTCCTGGGACGAAGAATATATTCATTCGTATGAAAGCATCACGGATTTATACTATTACGATGAAATAATGGACGATAAAAACCTGCTGATTTTATGCAACCGCCTCGAAATGACGGATTTCGATTTGGAAAACTTGCTGGAATACATCGAAAAAGGAGGAAACGCCCTGATTGCCGCCGATGATTTTGATTATGACCTGGAAGATTCGCTCCAATTTTTCCTGCGGGATAATTATTTCTATTATCTTTCCATCAACCTGTCGATGGAACAGCCGCGCACTTCCGTTTATTTTTATAATTCTCCGGCGAAAGACAGTATCTACGGAATACCGCAATCCTATATCGAACAGTATTTTGCAATGGACAGTATTCCCTGCGGAACCGAAGTTTATGTGGGAGCCACGGATTCGAAAGACAATCCCATCCTGCTGCGGTATAAAATAGGAGAAGGTAATTTGCTTTTGTCGAGTACACCTCTGTTGTTTGCCAATTATGCGGTTCTGAATGATTCGATTCATCCGTTTATCAAACAATCGCTGGCGTATCTGAAAGGCAAACCCTTGGTGCGGACGGAACATTATGAAAATGACGGCTCCAATGGCGACAGTCGTTCCGCGTTCCGTTACTTGTTGAGTCAACCGTCGTTGAGATGGGCGTATTACATTGTCATTTGGACGGTTATCCTTTTTATGTTTTTTACGGCCAAAAGGAAACAAAAACCGATTCCGGTGATAAAATCGCCACCCAATAAAATGCTGGATTTTGTCCGTTCGATTTCGTCTCTTTATTTGATGAAAAATAACAATGCGGATATTATCCTGAAAAAATACATTTATTGGAGCGATGAATTACGAAGAAAATACGGCATGGATATAGTGAATGAAGAACATAATACGGCATTTATCAAACAATTTTCGGCCAAAACGGGAATGCCCGAAAGCGAAGCCCGGCAGTTATTCCTCGAATTGGACGGGATACGGGAACATACGGCGGTGGATGACAAAGAAATGATGGATTTAATAACAAAAATGAAAATAGATTGATGGAAGAGTTAGAAAACAGAATAGACCTGGCTGCATTTTCTGCAAAAGTAGAAGAATTGCGGGCAAAAATCGGAGAAGTAATCATCGGGCAGGACGAAGCAGTGGATTTATTGCTCACGGCTTTATTGGCCGATGGACATGTATTGTTGGAAGGCGTGCCCGGCGTGGCAAAAACCTTATTGGCCAAACTGATGGCCAAACTGATTCAGGCGGATTTTTCCCGCATCCAATTCACGCCCGACCTGATGCCTTCGGATGTATTGGGTACATCGGTATTCAACCTCAAAACAAGTGAGTTTGAATTTGTGAAAGGCCCGATTTTTTCAGAAATCGTGCTGATTGATGAAATCAACCGCGCGCCGGCCAAAACGCAAGCCGCCCTTTTTGAAGTCATGGAAGAACGCCAGGTCACGGTCGATGGATTTACCCGGAAAATGGGAGACGTCTATATGGTAATCGCTACGCAAAATCCGGTGGA
>JAISKT010000075.1 GCA_031261295.1 Candidatus Symbiothrix sp.
AATTGCTGCACATAATACGAATGGTTTTCAACCAATCCGGCTACTGTTTCAGCATCTTTTTTTGAAATTTCTTTTCCGGTATCACGAAAACGTTTTTGTATGAATTTTCCCCAAACGGCATTGTCTATTTTTTCTAAAAACAGGATGTCGCCAAATTTATAAAACGGCATGGATATATTTGAGAAAATATCCAGCAAAATATGTCTTTTGCTTCCATAATTCCAAATGAAATTTTCGACTGAGCATCCGGCGAAAACGATATTTTCGGTAATAAATGAGAAAGAAATTGTTTGCATTTTTTGCAAAAAAAACTTTCTTAAACTTACAAAAATGTAACTTACGTTTTTGTAACTTACATTTTTGTAAGTTAGACTAATTAAACTTTTTGGCTATTTCTTTCCATCGCCAAACCGCAAAGTATCCACATCTTTCCGTTCTTTCTTTTCAACCTCACCGCCCATTTTATGCCATGCCGCCAACTTTCGGATTGACCAAATATTTGCCTTTTTTGAATAATATGTACCAAACAAAATCAATTATTCCTACTATTTTTGTTCGTTATCTTAAAAACAGTATTTCATGAAGCGCTTTTTACTTTCAATCCTTCTATTGGTTTTCTTTACAAACTGGATACAAGCTACTGATATTATAGACGGAGTTGTTTATAAAATCACCACCTGTTCTGCCGGAAATAAAACTTTGTCGGTCAAAAATTCAGCTTTGGAGTATCTTGCTCCGGTGGTTACCTGGACAGATACCGATGTCAATGCGCAACGGTGGCGTGTAACGAAAGACGAAACCGGTGATTATTATTATTTGACCAATATCTATTCCGGCAAAGTATTACACATGAATGGCAATGCGGCGACTGTCGGTGCAGTGGTCAATCAATATAATTTTGCAACATCCAAATCCTGCAAATGGGAGATTACTCCGGTGGAAGGCAATGAGGATGGTTTCTATATTACCCAATCGCTTTTATTGAACGGAGAAAAAATCTATCTGGAGGTTGCCGGCAGTTCAGAAAGCTCAAGCATTAGCCTTTATCAAAAGAAGACCGAGGATAATGCGAGCCGTCAAATATGGAAGTTCGAAGCGGTGGAGAAAGAACCGAATGTGTTTACAGCTACGGTGCGCGATAAGATTATGCAAGACTGGAAAAATCAGTATTACAAACCGGCGACTGTCGGGCACATATTTGCGCCCGGCGGTTGGTGGGACGATGCCGAAATGCTCGAAATCATTTTGGATGCGTATGAAACGACCAGTGACGCAGCTCATCAGGAGATGTTTGAAGAATTATACAGTAATTTTATTGCCCGGAATCGCTCCAACTGGTTGTATAATGAGTACAACGATGATATTGCATGGATGGTTATTGCGTGTACGCGGGCTTATTTGCTGTTTGGCGATACACATTATTTACAACGGGCGCAAACTAATTTTGACCAAATGTATGCACGTGCACTGCTCCCTTCGGGAATGCTTCGTTGGAAAGAGACTCCGGTGGGGAATACCGGCACTAATTCCTGTATAGATGGTCCGGCGGAAGTGGCCGCCTGCTATCTGGCCCTGGCAACCGGAACCGAATCGTATTATGAGAAAGCACGGGATTTGTATGCCCTGCAACGGCAGCATTTGTATGTACCTTCTACCGGACGGGTATATGATTGGTATCATTCGGACGATGGCAGTTACGGCGATTGGGCATCCACCTACAATCAGGGCACTTTTTTGGGTGCGGCGCTGATGCTTTACAACCATTATGGCACCGAACAATACAAAGAAGATGCACAGAAAATTGTCGAATATACGCGTAAAAATATGTGTAATGCGCAAGGCATCATCAATGTCTGTGGAAGCGGGGATGATTTGTCCGGATTCAAAGGTATTCTCATGCGCTACCTGCGCCGTTTTATTGTCGATTTGGCACAACCGGATTGGGTGGATTGGATGCAAACCAATGTACTGCAAGCTTATAACAACCGGAATTCAAAAGGTATTCTATGGACGGCTTGGTGGGAAAAAACATCCGAAGATTTCATTTTCGACAATTATAATTACACCGAAAAGCCCTTTGGTTCATCCACGGCGGTATCAGCGGCTTTCAATACGCCTTTGGATAAAAATTGGATTATCAAAGATGCTTTTGCCAAAATTGAAGCCGAAAATTTCAATTATTTGAAAGGAGTATATACTCAATCGGATGATTCGGAGGTCACTTACATTGGAAATATACAAACAGATTATTGGACGGCTTACAACAATGTGGATTTTGGAGATAAGTTTGCCACAAGCATCCAATTCAAGGTAGCAAGCGCCACCAATTCCGGAACTATCGAGGTGCGCAAAGGCAGCGTTGACGGCGATTTGATCGGAACGGCAACCATTCCGGCAACAGCGAACGATGAGTGGACAACGGTTACTTGTGCTATTGAACCTACCGGCGGCAAGCAAAACATCTACCTGGTCTATAAAGGAACCGGAAACTTATTTAATCTCGATTATTTCCAATTCATCGGGGAAGAAACAAAAATTCAAACATTAAACCAAGAGGAAAACGGAATTAAAATTTATCCGAATCCGGCGGATAAGCTTCTTAACATTGCGGCGCTTCAAAACGGAAAAATCGCGATTTACAATAGTGTTGGGAAATTGCGCTTTTCCGGAAATACATCACAAGGTCTGACTTGCATCGATGTGAGTGGCTACGAGAAAGGAGCTTATATAGTCAAATTAACTGCCGGTTATACCGTATTGGCACAACATTTTATTAAAAAATAATATTGGATTAAAAAACCTTCCAGGTCTTAAAGACCTGGAAGGTTTACAAAAAAAAATTAGAGTTGACTAAATCACTATCTTTTTAGCAAAAGCCTTGCCGCCAACCACCGCTCTTACAATATAAATACCGGAGGGAAGTTCCACTCCGGTATTTATATTCTGTATCAGTTGTTTTTTTACTAAAACACCGGTTGGCTGATAAACTTCAACCGGTGATTCGGCCGGCGCTTGTAAAAAAAAAGAACCCTTGCCGCACACTATATTAAATGGATTTTCTGCTGTTGAAATTTTTTCGATACCGGTTGTTTGGGAGAAATTTAATAGGGGGAAAGCATCCTCTCTTGCAACCCAAGTGTTTTCCATATCCCAGCCCAAGTTTTTTTCATAGAACGTTTTACTTTTGCAATGTATTTCTTTTCCG
Organism: Candidatus Symbiothrix sp.; assembly: GCA_031261295.1. GTDB lineage: Bacteria > Bacteroidota > Bacteroidia > Bacteroidales > Azobacteroidaceae > Azobacteroides. Next base: position 3,206 of record JAISKT010000075.1, read on the forward strand.
GTTTCAATCACCGGGGAAATGACTTGCATCAATGCCGGAATACCGCTGGCATTGTAACTCTCAATATCGTTTACTACAGGCGCTTGTTTGGAATGATCCGTATCGGTAATATTGGAACTTTTATTGCGGTAGCCCCAGGCATTATCCAGGTTGTAATGCAGCCAGGGAAGGTATTGATATTGTTCGCCGTCTTCGATGAGACGAATAATATACTGGGCAAAAATGGCATTGTAAATCCCCTGTTCTATTCCGGTTTCAAAAGGCAAAATACCCTCCGTACTCATTTGATTTTTCAGGTAATTCGCCGTGATAACCGCTTCTTCCAGGTATTCTTTGTCTCCGGTTTCCTTATAAAGCATCACTGCAGCACCCATACAGGTTGCCTGGTTATAGGTATGCAGGGTCCATGCCGGACCGCCTCCGTGGTTGGAATCGGCCACCCGGCCTTTGGTTGCATCAAACAAATTTATTTTTGCCCAGGCATAGATTTCTTTGGCTTTGTCTAAATACACTTCATCCTTGGTGATATTGTATAAGGTCATCGCTGCGATAACCGTCGGGTAATTGATACAAGCCATTTTACCTCCATCACCATCCGTCCAGTTCCAATACATGCCGCCATTGACAGGGTCATACGATCCGCGCTTCCCGTTGGCGCCATTCCACACCCGGTCAAATCCGGAAACAGATAAGTTTAAGTAGGTTTCATCGCCGGTTATCTCGTGAAGACGGGCTAAGGATATCACCCACCACATAATGTCATCAAAGATAAACCAACCATTGGGGTAGCGGTCCACCGTCCAGATAAAGTCGGCATATTCCGCTTTATTTCCTTTAAACAGCCGGTCAAGTAAAGCGAGATATTCTTCACTGTTTGTCCGTTTGTAGGCATTCACGGCCATATCCAAAAAGATTGCCTGTGTCCAAACAGCCGCCACCGGTTCTTTATTGTATTTGGCCCGGTATATATTTTGGGTAGGCGATAAGTAATGTTGGTTGAAAGCTTTGAATGCGGCATCGGCGCTGGCTTCCGTATAATGCGGAAAACCGGAAACATATTCCGGAGAGGCATCGTAAGGAACGTTTTCACCTTGTTTGCCCCGGGCATAAGATTCGGCAACCGGCACAACCAAGCCGGAAGCATTTCCTTTTCCAATTAAGAGGTCTGTTCGTGCATAATTATTCCGTAATGTTAAGGTACCGCCTTCTTTTCCCACCATACGGCCTACGGTACCGCCCTTCAACGACTGCGACAGAACCAAACAATTAGCGATAGTATCTCCTCCCAGCGACATGCCGATAATTCCCCCGGTATTGGCATCCGGTGTTTCGGCTGTTCCTGAAAAATAGGCATTTTTTATAGTCGTCTTTTCCGCTGAGCCGAAAATTCCTCCGGCATTGTCGGTCTTGGCAACCACCGTTGCTGTTGAATAACAATCTATTACAGATGACCGTTGAGCTCCGTTTATTCTTCCGGCAAAAGAGCCTACCCAGGTTTGACCTTCCACACGGCTATTCGCAATATATACATTTTGAATTGTACTGTTAGAAATCATTCCGGCAAGAATGCCCACAAAATTACCGGTTGTAGTGGAAGTTCCCCCGATGACCTCCGCATTTTCTATTCCCAGATTTTGGATGACGGCGTTATCTGTCCGCGCAAAAAGTCCGGTGTAATTGCTTGTCGGATTTTTGATTTTTAGATTACGAATCACGTGATAATTCCCATCCAATATGCCTGCAAAGGGCGAATCCTTGCCAATCGGCGTCCAATCGGAAGTCAATGAAATATCATTTGTTAAGACATAAGACGCTGTCAAATCGGACGAAATAGCCCTTAACTCCGCTTCAGTAGAAATTGGAATTTGCGAGTAAGTAACAACCTGATGTATTGTAAATACAAACAGTAATCCCATGCGCATTTTTCCTGAAAAATATCCCATAATTATATATTCTTTACTTTCACTGTTTCAACGATACCTTGCGAAAGCGATTTTACAATGTAAATTCCTTGCGGAAGCATTATGTTTCCCATTTTTTGCGTATCCAACCGGGCGGAAAGAATTCCTGCCGCAGTATATACCCAAACCGATGCCGGATAAGTCGATTTAAAAATCAGCTTTCCATCGGAAGAATAGGCTTTCAGATTTTTACTACCGATTGCGCTTGCATTCTTAATGGGACTGCCAAATTGCGCTTTGAATACCGGAAAACCGTTTTCCGGCATTTCCCACACATTGTCAAAATCCCAATTCATGGATTCATACAAAGCCTGTGTTTGAAATTCGCCAATATATTTTCGCTGTGCACTCGTTGCCCGCGTGGCGCCATACGAATCGGCGGATAATTCCATATTGCTTCGCGTATAGATGTTCGTTTGTTCCACTAAAGGAAATCCTGTTGGCGCAAATTGACCGGCATAACCTCCTTTTACACTGCTTGCTAAAGAAACTACCCCACGAAATTGAACAGCCGTATTTTCTGCCGAACCCAAAATACCTCCTGCATTTCCTGCATTATCCAATGGCGCCGACACCATGCCGGTAAAATAGCTGTTTTCGATACGCGTATTTTGAGCTACACCCAATATACCTCCCGCTCTCAACGACCGTGCGGTAATGTCGCCATCCACCACATAAGCGTTTAAAATCAACGAAGATTCGCCATTCTCTGTTTCGCCTACGATGCCTCCTACACGATCCATACCGTTGATTACGGGATGGGTAACCACCACTCTTTCAATAGTCGTGTTGACAGCTTTCCCAATCAGCGCACCCACACTGCGACTTCCTTTTACATTGGCATCTGCTATTTCCAATTCATTGATAAAAGCGCCATCGGCCGAAGCAAACAAGGCTTGACAATCATTGCCTTGACGATTTATTTTCAAGTTTTTGATCACATGTTGGCCGCCTTCCAAATAACCTCGAAAAGGATTTGACGCGGTTCCGATGGGAGTAAAATTAGTATATTCGGCAAGATCAATATCCGCAGTCAGCCGGTAAAAACCGCTTAAATCATTGCGCAGGACATCCAACCCGGCCGCATCACTGATTTCAACAAATGTTTTAGGTTCTTCAGGGACAATCACTTCTTCATCCAAATCCAATTCCCGGGCAATCACAAGTCCCAAGTCAATATATTGCCCGCCATCGGTTTGAATACACTTCACGGCAATCAAGTTTTCTTCGCCATACTTGAGTGCATTTTTTGCCGCCAGATTAATTTCAAAAAGATTGTAGCTTGTGGAATAACCTCCGGCAGAAGCTGCTAAAACACCATTGATATAAACCTGTACATCTTCGTCATGATAAATAGACAATTTCAAATCCGCTTTGTCTCCCTCCGATAAATCAGCAGGCAATGTGACGAATTTACGCATAAAAATGGTTTGCGTATCCCATACGGTACGTATCTTGGAATTGGGTGGATTGTCATTGCCGAAACCGGCTGCACCTTCCTGCCACGTGTTGTCATTATAATTCACATGGCTGTTCCAGCCCGAAGCCACATTATAACCTCTTCCTCCGGTCGTGTATTTCCATACGCTATTGTCTGCTTGAATAGCTGTCGGTAACATATAATTCAGATACAGTGTTTTAGTTTGCAATTTTTGGATACCTGCTTTGAAACGGGCTTTTTGCGCGTCATTCAATTTGGATATTTTACGATCGTACGTGTAAAAACCGTTTAATTCTTCTTCCACATCGGTTATCTGCGTATAGACAACCCCCGCAAATCCGGAGGTCGTGAGGTCGAAACCAATTGCATTCAATTCTTCCAACTTGGCAGTCAATTCCTCCGAACTGTTGAGCGTGTTATAGATATTGGTGCTGTGCGACCAGATATGTCCGTCGAATACCAAGGAATATCCCCCTGTTTCCCCACACACATTGGCCCGGTGATTAAATGGATTTTCGTATAAGGCAGGAGTCGTATAATTATGCTTGTCAAGAATATCGCCGATTTCAAAATTTGTCCACCCGCTCGACTGATTGATTAAGCGGGAATTATCTAATTTGCGAATCAGTTCTACGCCTTTCCTTGAATGTTCCGAATTGCCGTCAAATTGTCCCCAGCCTTCGTTATAGGGCACCCAAATGACAATAGAGGGATAATTCCGCAGATTGTTGATAATATTGGTTGTTTCGCGATAAAAATTTTCCTTTACCCAAGTCGCATCACCCAGCGGACGATCTCCGCTTTCGATGGGGTTTGCCATATCTTGCCAGACCATCAAACCGAGCGAATCGCAATAAAAATACCAACGGGCAGGTTCCGTTTTGATATGTTTGCGAACCATATTGAAACCCAATTCTTTTGTTTTTTCCAAATCCCATCGCAAAGCTTCGTAACTCGGAGCGGTATTCAAACCGTCGGGCCAAAATCCTTGATCTAATGTTCCGTAATGGAAAATGGGTTGATCATTTAAGAACGTAAACGGTTTTCCCCGCAACTTCCCTAACGTAATTTTACGCATACCAAAATAACTGCCCACATGATCCACCACCTGATCTCCGTCTTTCAATTCAATTTTTAAGTTATAAAGAAAAGGACTGTCCGGTGACCAAAGTTTGGGATTAGGAACGCTGACGGCTGTTTCAATGCCTGCGGGAATGGTTTGCCGGGCCACTTCGGTAGCGCCGTCTAAAACCGTTACGTCCACACTTGCACCGCTCGCATTGAGGGCATCAATTTTAATTTTTACCGCCGATTGGTCCACATCGGGCACAATGGTAAGATTGCTGATATACTGTGTATTTACCGCTTCATACCAAACGGTTTGCCAAATACCGCTTGAAGGGGTGTACCAGATACCACCCGGATTCGTATCTTGCTTTCCGCGCGGCTGTCCGCCTTTGGTGGGGTCGTAAACCTGGACAACTAATTCCTGCGCTTCATTCAAGGGTTTCAAGGAATTAGTAATATCCATCGTAAATGAATCATACCCACCTTTGTGTTCGCCCACTTTCGTTTGATTGACAAATACCACGCAATGCCAATCCACCGCCCCGAAATGCAACAAGATTTTTTTCCCTTCATTCGATTCCGGGATGGTGAACGTGCGCTTGTATGCGTAGGCTTTATTCAGGTTGGCGTAATCCGTATCCATAATTCCGGAAAGAGCCGATTCGACGGGGAAAGGCACCAGAATTTTTTTCGAGTAATTCGTAAAATCAGTATAACTACCGATTTTGGGGTTATTACTATTTTTGGCAAAATCCCATATTCCATTCAGATTCACCCAATTATCACGCACCATTTGCGGGCGGGGATATTCGTTAAAAAGAGCATCGGGATGGATATTTTCCGACCAGGGAGTCATAATACTTGCTTCCTTTTTTTTCCATTCCGCCTGCGCATTAGCAGTGAAACTACACAAAATGAAACTACACAGCAACAATAAAGGATAGAATTTTGAATTCTTCATGGATTAAAAATAAATTTTAGACATTAATTTTTGAACCACAAAGAAATAAAAAAACGCGTAAGCCTAAGAACAATATCTGTTCTTTAAATAATAATATTTGTTCATTTATCCTTTTCCTTTCTGTACTTTTCCTTTTGAGGATTTTACTATTGCAGATACTTTTGAAGTCACCAACTTAAATTCACCAATGTATGTTCCGGAAAATTCGAGGTCTTCTTTGGTCACAAAATCGACTTTGATGGTATAAATATCGCCGTTTTTTGATACAACAACCGTTCCCGATTTGAATGTAGGATGATAAGCTGTGACATTGTTTTTAAACACATAGCCGTCGGTAGCGCCGGCATTAAGCGTAAAAGCGGCATCTGTGCCGGAGAGCGTATAAGTGCCCGGAGCAATAGCGTCTGCTGTATTTGAGTTCATGGCTAAATTGACTGTAGCGCCATTTTTTTCGTATAGTGCATCTTCTTCAACCAGCGTTGCGTAAAAACCGTAAATTCCCGAATGTTCTGTGAGTTCGCCTATGGCTTCAAACTGAGCGAACGTAAATTGGGCATTCGTAACGGCCGTTGGCGCTTTACTTTTATCGGTAATATCAATGGTTCCCTGATAGAAAAATTTTATTCCGTCAACAGCGCTTCCGCTGTTTGCATCGGTTCCCGAAAAATCGGTAATCACCACATACGTATCGCCTGTTTGCAATATCTTTACCGAACCTTTTGTAATACACGGCGTGTTGTTCATATCATCGGTTAAATAGATAAATCCATAAGAACCCCAAAACATCCAGTTATCGCTATCATATTTGCCGGGGACAATACTGAAAGGATCGCTCGAAGCTCTTATCGTATAATTACCTGCCGGTATCTGAAGTTTGGAAAGATCGGTTGCCGGTACATTTATTAATTCAACGAATGCATAAAATCCGGTTCCATCGGCATAATCGGATTCTAAATTAAGCCCGTAATTGCCTGTATTGGGATAGTAATAATCGCCGGCATATTCGGCATAAGTATCATTGCTTACATACAATGTTTCCAGCGAACCGGAAAAATTTCCTTTGACTGCGATCTGGTCGCTACCGGTAAAATCCAACGCAATGGTATAGCCATTTCCATTCTTTTCGATTGAAACATCGCCTTTGTCAATCGGACTGCTTTCTCCGGCGGATGTGAACAAATAGGAATTACGGCTATCGAAAGTATTGGGCGCAACACTTGTTGCGGCAGGTTTATAAGTGCCGGAAATGTCATTAATATCTGAAGAATAAGTATTTAGAATCAGAGTATAGGATTCGGACGAAAATACCAATGCAAAATGTACCGGTGTTCCTGCCGACGCATCTTCCGCAGGTTCGTAAAAAGCGATAGAAGCTTGTGTAAAATTAACTTCCAATCCGGTTGGAAGATTTTCAGAATCCTGATTATCGCAGGAAAACATACATAAGGCTACAACAAATGTTGTTAAGATGTAAATAAGATTTTTCTTTTTCATTGTAATTTTTTTTATGAATAATAGAAACAAAGGTAATTCAATGGCGCAAATTGAACAATATTTTTCGTATTTATTTTATAAAATAAACCGGTTTTATTATTGCAGCCTCTTTTGTGCCGTGTATAGCAATTAACTTGAAAAAAATCACTTTTCTGTTAATTTTTGGTAATTCCTTGGTTTATATTAAAAAAAATATTACTTTTGCTAATTAAATAAACAAAAAAAGCTTTTAGTACAAAATAGGAAACAATATATAAAGACATAATTCATTAAAAGATAAAGCGTAAGCTATTATTCTTGTTCTAGAAATCTTCACAATTTCAACAACGACAAGAGTAAGTTAGTAAACGCTCACGTAGATTCGTGGGCATAACTTATTTGTCGTTGTGGGTAGTGAAGAACCTCTAGAACAAATAAAGTTTCAGTCCCACGTTTTTCTATTTTAAACAACCGCTTCTCAGGGACTTGGAAGCATAAATTCTACAGACATGCAGAACAAGTCAAAAATGTTTTCAACAAACACATACAATACGTTACAAAAAAACATAAAAGAAATTCCTTTGAAATCCCCCGCAATGATAGAGGAATTTAGAGGAAATAGGCGGGCGTTTCAGTTCAATGGTTTTTCGCTCTCATTTTTAACCAATTGAACGCGCCCGCTTCCCCCGCAGGATAAGAGTACCCATGATGAACTGCTCTTTCCTGTATGGAATACAAATTTAAATTTATATAAAAGACAAATCCGTATGTTTAAGAAAATCAGGAGAATTATTAAAAAATGGTTTCGGAAACGGCAATTTTGGAAGGGTAATTTTGATATTCCCCGCGTGGATTTGGGCAGTCGTAAATAAAACAGGGTACAGGCAATCACTCATTTTCTTCATGTCTATATAATTCATTTAAATTTACCGGTTGCCTTGCCCTTTCATCAGTTGCCCTTTCATCAGGCGTTATGCGTCTTGTACAAAATACAAATTTAATAATTATAAAGCTATATGAGAAAGAATCTTTTTTTGATGCTGACGCTCATCGTTTTGAGTGTGGCAAGTGCGAATGCACAAGTGATTATTGGGGGAACCGATGCGGCGACTCCCACTAAGGGCGCTGTCCTGGATTTGAATGCGACCGCTTATAAAGGCGGGTTGTTATTACCGAAAGTAAGTCTGACAACCTTAACTGCTTTGACAGACCTGACGACTCCGGCCGCTGCTGCCGATTTGAAAGGGCTGATTGTGTATAATATCAACACGGATACGGGCGAAGGTATTTATGTTTGGAACGGAAGTAACAAATGGGAAGTAATCTGGAAAAAGTTAAGTTGAAAAGATGAAAAAGAAACGAATGTTATTCCGGGTAGCGCTATGCGCCGCCCTTTGGTTGTTTCAGCCAGCCGGCCTGTTGGCGCAGGTACACATCGGAGATACCGATGCTAGTGCGAAAGGCGGTAGTTTGCTGGACTTGACGAGTACAACCGCAAATCTCGGTTTACTTCCCTTGAACGTGTCCATAAACCATGTCAACCGGATACCGGCTGCCTTTACCGACTCGGCTTCGATCACTGTCCCGGCGGAAAGTTTGAAAGGCTTGATAGTGTATAATATCAATGCCGGTCTGCCGGGAGGAGAAGGTCTTTATGTCTGGGATGGAGCCAAATGGAACAAAATGGAATGTATTTTTCCAACGATTTCCGTTCCGGACGCCGACCAGGCTTACACGGTTAATAAGAATGCTACGCAAAATTTGTCTGTAACAGCTAACGGTAACGGAACCGCTTTGTCTTACCAATGGCAGAGTTCAATCACCGGTACAAGCGGATGGACGAATATTACAACGGATGGCACAAGCGCCACTTACACTGCGCCGACTACAGCTGCAGGACCACTTTACTATCAATGTATTGTAAGCAATCCATGCGGTAGCGTTACTTCCAAAAAATTCACGGTAACGGTAAGAGATTGTACGGCTGCCCCGACCGTAACCCAGGGAACGGCAAGTTATACCGTAAATAAGAGTGCAACCGCACCGAGTTTGTCTTTCACGGCTGACTTGAAAGGCGGCGCTGTTACTTACCAATGGCAAAATTGTACTACATCCGGTGGAACATACGTGAATATTACCACTAATGGTACAGGTGCGACTTACGCAGCACCGACCACCACAACCGGAACGGTTTATTACAAGTGTGTCATCACAACGGCTTGCGGTAATGTGACTACTCCGTATTATACGGTAACGGTGAGAGATTGTACGGCCGCTCCGACCGTAACCCAGGGAACGGCAAGTTACACGGTCAACCAGAGTGCGACCGCACCGAGTTTGGCTTTCACGGCCGACTTGAAAGGCGGCGCTGCTACTTAC
>JAISKT010000166.1 GCA_031261295.1 Candidatus Symbiothrix sp.
AAGGTGTATTAATTGATTTCATTCAAGGAGTGAATGATATTAAAATTGCCAACAAGCAACCGGTTTTCAAACAATCCATCCAAGTGATGTATGGAATATTTCAGGAATGCGGATATAAACTGGGCATGTTGGGTAATCAATACGGTCTTATTGCTCAAGTGATTAGCACCATTACATCGGTTTCGTTGATTATTTTGGGCGTGACCTGGATTTTAAGCGGGCAATTGAAATTAGGGGAATTAATGGCGATTATGACCATCGGCAACATGATTATTTCTTCTACCGCCAGCCTTTCGGGAGTAAATATCCGTTTGCAGGAAGCAGGCGTGGCATTCGAGCGGTTTTACGAATTTGTAAAAGCCCGGCCGGAATTCGACCCGACGGAAGAGGTGCACGATGCAACGGTGCAAGGTGCACGGGATAAAGAAGATATTCATTTGCAGATTAAGGATTTATCGTTTCGGTTTATTGGCCGGAAAAAATTGTTTGACAACATTTCCATGGAAGTCCATCGGGGTGAAATCATTACGCTGTTTGGTGAAGTCGGATCCGGAAAAAGCACCTTGATTCAAATCATGCAAAAGCATTATTTCCCGGAATCCGGGGAAATACGATTCAATGGAAAACCGCTGTCCGAATATTCAACTCCGCTGTGGCGGGAATATATCGGAGTGGTCAGTCAACAAACCAAAATATTCAACGGAAGTGTCGGTGAAAATATTTGCTTAGGAAACTTTATGCAGGAAAGAGAACGGGTGATGAAATTTTGTGAAGAATACGGTTTTTCCTCTTTTTTCTACCATTTTCCGCAAGGCTTGGACACCTTACTGGGCGAAGACGGCATAAATATTTCCGGCGGACAGCAACAATTAATTGCCATTGCCCGCGCCCTGTACCGGCAACCCTCTTTGCTGTTGTTAGATGAACCGACTTCTGCGATGGACACAAAAACAGAGCAATTTATAATCAATTTATTACAACAAAAAGCCAACCAATTTGCCATTCTTATGGTGACTCACCGCATGTATCTCGCCAAAATATCAAATCGTATCTATCATTTGGAAAACGGGACAGTAACAAATGGATAAAAATTATTACCTTTGCCGTGATATGATTGTCGATAAAATCTCTCTCTTGAATTTCAAAAATATCGAAGAAGCGGAACTTTCTTTTTCTCCCGGAATGAATTGCTTTTTCGGCGACAACGGCATGGGAAAAACCAACCTGCTGGATGCGCTCTATTACCTTTCGTTTACCAAAAACTATACCAATCTAATGGATTCGCAACTCATCCGGCACGAGCAGGATTTTGCTGTCCTGCAAGGCTTTTACTTAGAAGATAAAGAACCGGAAGAGATTTATTGCGGTATCAAACGGGGGAAAAAAAAGGTTTTTAAACGGAATAAAAAGGAATACGAACGGCTGTCCGAACACATCGGATTGATTCCCTTGGTGATGATTTCACCCGCCGATACCGATTTGATTCAAGGGGGCAGCGAAGAACGGCGTAAATTTGTGGATATGCTTATCTGTCAATACGATAAGGAATATATGCAGGCGCTTATCCGCTACAATAAGGCATTGTTGCAACGCAATTCATTGTTAAAAAATGAGTTACCGGTACAGGATATTTCCCTGTTTGAGATTTGGGAAGAACAAATGGTTGCTTTCGGGGGAATAATCTATGAAAAACGGAAAGTTTTTACGGAGGATTTTCTCCCCATTTTCAAAAAATATTATTCCATCATCAGCGATGAACACGAAACGGTCGATTTGAAATACAACTCGCAACTGGCTGACACTTCGTTAGATGCTTTGTTGGTCGAAAAAAGGGAACGCGACAAACTGTTGGGTTATACCGGCTCCGGCATCCATAAAGATGATTTCAATTTTTTGTTAGACAACTACCTGATACGCAAAATCGGTTCGCAGGGACAGAATAAAACCTACCTGATTGCTTTGAAATTAGCCCAATTCCGCTTTCTGGTCGAAAAAGGTTCGTCAATACCTATATTGTTATTGGACGATTTGTTCGATAAATTGGATGCCAAGCGCGTGGCGCAAATCATTCATTTAGTGGCGCAACCGGAGTTCGGACAAATTTTCATTACGGATACCAACCGGAAATATTTAGACGAAATCCTGGCGGAAATGCAGCACGATTATAAACTTTTTCAGGTAACAAACGGAATAATCCATGAAACGGACAGACTCGCAATCCATCGGTAAACTGCTGGAAGACTTTTTCGAGAGTAATCCAATCCTGGCGGACCGGTTGGCGGAAACCCGGTTGGTCAACCATTGGAACGCCATGAATCCGGCTATCAGCCGTTACACTGTGAATTTATTTGTCCGGAACCGGATTCTTTATGTAAAACTGAATTCTTCCGTACTGAAAAACGAATTGATGATGTGCCGCGAACAACTCATTACCAACCTGAACCGGGAAGCCGGACGGAATGTGGTCGACACTATCGTTTTTACCTGAAAAAACAGTGAAATATACCATAGATATGGTATTGCGCACAAAGAAAATAGACACTATCTTTGTTCCCTAAATAAAATCATCATTAAAACAGTAAATCTATGGCACGCATTGCAAAAAATTTAACAGATTTAATTGGTCATACTCCTTTATTAGAGTTTTCTAATTTCAATAAAATTCATGGCTTGAAAGCGCATGTAATCGGTAAAATCGAAGCTTTCAATCCGGCTTCCAGTGTGAAAGACCGTATTGCGTTGGCCATGATTGAGGATGCCGAAGCCAAAGGAATCCTGAAAGAAGGCAGCGAAATCGTGGAACCCACCAGCGGTAACACCGGTATCGGATTGGCGTTTGTCAGTGCATCCAAAGGCTACAAACTGACTTTGACCATGCCTGAAACCATGAGTATCGAACGCCGGAATTTATTAAAAGCCTTAGGCGCCAACTTGGTTTTGACTCCGGGGGCGGACGGCATGAAAGGCGCTATCGCCAAAGCGGTCGAACTGACAGCCAATAATCCGAAAGCCGTTTTGCTTCAGCAATTTGAAAACCCGGCTAATCCGGCTATCCACAAAAAAACAACCGCAGTGGAAATCTGGGATGATACCGATGGAAAAGTAGATATTTTCATTTCCGGTGTGGGAACCGGCGGTACGGTGAGCGGTGTCGGCGAAGTATTGAAACAAAACAACCCCAAAGTACAAATAATTGCTGTAGAACCGTCTGACTCTCCTGTTCTTTCCGGAGGGAAACCCGGTCCGCATAAGATACAAGGTATTGGCGCCGGTTTTGTGCCCCAAACGTTCAATGCCGCTGTAGTGGATGAAATAATACAGGTAAGTAATGACGATGCTATTCGTACCAGCCGCGAATTAGCCAAACAAGAAGGCTTATTGGTGGGAATTTCTTCGGGAGCCGCTGCCTACGCTGCCGTACAAGTAGCGCAACGTCCCGGAAATGAAGGAAAAACAATTGTAGCCATCTTACCGGATACAGGCGAAAGATACCTGTCAACCGTCCTGTTCTCCTTCGACGAATACCCTTTATAACTAAAAACTAAGAACTAAAAACTAAAAGTTGCGCAAAGCGCGGTAATAGGCGTCAGCCAACTTTTAGTTTTTAGTTCTTAGTTTTTAGTTCTTATACCCGACTGTTTGGGTGAGAATCGGGACTTCGTTTTCGCTTAATTGCAAAGCGGCTTTTACTTCTTCTTTTTCAAACCAACCCCGCACTACCGTTCCCAAACCGGCGGAAGCGCAATAGAGATATACGTTTTGTGAGATGAAACCTACATCGGCTGCTCCGCTGTCACTCTTTTTCGTATCCGCTACATAGACCAGGTTCAAGGGAGCTACTGCTACAAAATCCTGTTTTCCCGTTTTAGCGCGAAAATCACCTTTTACTTTTTGCACCAGGATGTTTTGTTTGGCATCATACACATACACACCGGATTTCAATACCACGTAGATACTGAATTCCTGATGGTCGTTGGCCGATGGAGCCGTCCGTTTGTCGTCCCGGTTGAAACCGTAAGCCGCCCACAACAAATCCGATAAGGTTTGTTCATCCAACTCCCGATCTGAAAATTCACGTGTGGTTTGACGCTCGTTCAGCGCCTCCATCAAAGGCTTTCCGCCTGTTCGCTGAGGAGCAGGCAAAGCAATGTCTTGTGCAGTACAAGAAATACAAAAACTTGCCATTAAAATAGAAATTAATAATTTATTCATTGTCATTATAAATTAGAATATTAGAAAAGCAAAGATAACGTATTTGCGTGAATTGAACACTATTCACTATCGATTTCACTTAATTTTTTGTTTGTGTTGTGACTGGAAATTATTGAAATTATCAAAATAAGAATTGAAACTACAAGTCTTAATGTAACAATGCAATTATCTGTTGACCAATCAAATATAAAAAATGTATTGTCTATCCAATATGAATATATATATGGTAAAATTAGTAAGGTTATAGAAAATATAAATATTGCAGAGATAATTAAAATACTTTTTACTTTTTTAAGATTATTATTATTATAAAGCGTTATTATGTTTGCTAAATATACAGTAATTGCCCCACTAAATGGACTGTTTAGGAAACTTCCGGTAGTAGCAATAAAAGTACATACAAGGGTTATGTTTGATGCAGTAAAGATGATAAACTGACATTGTAAGAATGTTTGTGAGTTTTTTGAAATATTACTAATCAAAATCATGACAGAGACTAAAAAGAAACAACTTCCAGCTGCAATACCTACTGTTATAGGAGAAAATAAATGTTTGTTAAAAACACCCAAATAAATTATATTTTTAGATGAAGTCGGATTTAGTATTTCGCTTAACTCTAATGCGTGTTTGAAATAAATAGAGAAAATTATTAACAGATAGATTGTTGCTAACGCATAGGTCCACCATAATAAAGACTTGTATACATGTTTGAGTCCTTCTTCATTCATAATGATATAATTTTAATTTTTTTTTGCAGATTATTATTGATAAATACACTTCATAAATTCCTGTTGCCAAGAGAATACTCAATCGACATCCTTTTGGTAAGGAGATGATTCCTTTTATTCCATTTCGTATCTCCATTTTTATTTCACGTATAAAAATGGAAAATTCCGTGTCATTTGTAATAAATTTCAAATAATTTCTATGAAGAATTTGCTTATCATACTTTATATCTCTAATTAAACTAATTTTTTGAAAAGCACCAGCAATATTACTTATTGTTCCTACATTCGTTTCATACATATCATCATTATTATTTGACGCTATTTTTAAACATATTTTACCAACACAAATAGCAACTCCATCAATATATTTATTCAATTCCTCTTTGGTAAATTGATTTTGATGAATATCCATTAACATGCTTTTAAAAAATGAATCAAATAATTCTTTTTCAATCTTATATTTTTTTATCACATGCTGAAAAAGGTCAATTATTAAGTTTATATTATAATTTTTATCTAACGAATTGAATGTCGCTTCATAAAGATTGTTAACTATATTTTCCTTGTCTTGTATTTCAAAAGAATCAACTATTTCATCAACGATTCTTAGATAAGCATAAATAACATACAGAGGATTTCTTATTTCTCTGCTAAATAGTTTAAAGGATAAAAAATATGATTTAGTATAATGCTTTAATATAGATTTGCAAAAAACTAAAGTTAATTGTCTAATTTCTTCATTCATATATACTTTTTTATTTCATGAATGTTAGATATAATTAATTTGCCGCCGCCCTTTCCTTACCTAATAGTTTCCAATTCGTTCCGTCATTGGAAGCGCAGGCAATTCCACTCACAACTTCCGCAGATGAAATTCCAATTTTGAACTGCATCCTGTCAATAGGAATAAGCCTATCCGGAATAAAAATAATTGTTGTGTTTTCATGGTATTCATAATTCTTATTGTATATCTTGTAAGAACAAATAGTGAGGATTGGCACGCATCGCTTTCAACAAATCTTCCGGCTTCGGCTGTTTCATCATTTCATCATAAGCGGCACGATTAAAGCCCGGTAGTTGCTCCAATTCTTCGAGGGTCGGCATCGGCCGGCGACTCGGCGCATTCCGCCAGGTCAGAACGTAGGATGTTTTATATTTTTCCAAAATCTGCTGCAAATCCACGCTCAGAGGCCCACATTCACTCAAGGCAAACAGTTTCTTTTTCTCCTGCGCCAATTGCGTGGTGAAAGTCAAGGCTTTATCTATTGCTTCGTTAAATTCGGCGCCCTGGCCGTACCAGTCGAGCGAAAGCATATCAATGTATTCATCGCCGGGGTATCCTTTCAGGTATTGTTCCGCAGAATACACCTTGTCCGTATTATATGCGAATAAGATGTTATGCAGCCCTTTATCTCTCAGGAAATCAACCGTATATCTCCACAAGGAAGCATATTCGTCATCGGTGCAGCGGGTTTCGCCCCACCAGAAAAAACGGCCGGAATGTTCGTGATACGGGCGGAAGAGGAAAGGAATCAGGTTGCCGTTATCATCTTTCCATGTCAGGAAATAATCCGCCAAAGTGGTGAGCCATTGATTGAACATTGCATGGTTTTCGCCGCCGGGGAGAATACTTTTCACTGCATTCAGCCCTTCTGCCGAAATAGTATCCACATCCCATGCCGAGCCAAAACCATTCGGTTCTTTTTTGCCTTCATATTGTGACGTGATGGGATTGGTCGGGTGCCAACTGATTGTGATAATGCCATTTTTTTTGTGAAAAATCTTCACTTGGTCGGTAATTTGCGCAAACGAAACAGAATCAAGACTCCGGTCCCTGCCCGTTTCAATTTCTCCCAATTCAAAACCGGCTATGGCGGGATAATCGCCGACAGCATCTTTAGTATCCGAACTGCCCGGCTCATACCAATGGTTGGTTCCGGTCATCAGGTCATCCTGGTGACCATACATAATGCCTTTTTCCTGCAATTGCTGCAGGCGGGCAAATAACTGTTTGGCTTCCGGAGTGGCTTTCGGATCCGATACGGGCGATTTAGTACACGAAACAAACAGGCTTACAAGTAAGCATCCGATTATTAAATTTATTGTTCTCATCCTCTTTATTATTAATTGTTTATTTTTATTTCCGTTCTTTTGAAACCAATTGTTTCTCTATTTTATTAATATCCAATTGGATGGGGCCATTCACAAATTCCGGGATATTGAATGAGTACAACGATTGCTTGTAATAATCCGGATTTTTCTGCGGCAACAAAAAGGGTTTGCTTATTTTTCCGTTTTCATCTATGGATGCCAGGTAAGGCCGGGTGTATAATCCGTCCATTCGCCGGCTGCTGAAAACAAACCAGCGGGAGTTGCTGCTCCAGCTGTGATAACTCTCTGTATCAGAACTGTTTACCTCCGCAAGCGGCCGATTTTCTCCTGTTTGCAAATCCAGCAACCAAAGGTCGGCTTCCTTGTGCCAAATAGAAAAATTCCCGTAATCGGCAAGCGTGTACATAATGTACTTGCCATCGTAGGAAGGCCGCGCAAAAGAGACGCTTTTCTTTAAGGTATCCGCCCACACCAAGGTATCGATTTTTGTCCCGAAAGAACCGGTTTCCGGATTAAAATCAATTTTGCACAGGTTGTAACGGATTTCCTTATAATCATCCGGTAAGGTCTGTTTGGAGGAACAACTGAAATAAAGGGTTTTACCATCCGGTGAAAAAGACGGAAAGGTTTCAAAATTTTCTGTCTTTAACAAAGGCGTGCTAAGGATTTTGTTCCCTTCAATGTCGTAAACAATAATATCCGATTCCAAATCGACAACTTCAATCCGCTCATCCGCAGCGGAATGGAACGTTTGCTGCGTGTGATTGACCGAATAGGCAATATATTTTCCATTGGGGTGCCAATACGGATACACACCCGGACTGACAAGGCTGTCCCTTTTCAAATTCAAAATATCCGTATATCCTTGGGTTTGCAAAATAGTACCGCCGTATTCGCCCCTGACATGCAAGCTCATATCTTCGGCGGAGGTTTGCCGGAAAGAATGGCAATTTACGCAACTCGGAGAAACCAGTGTATTTTCCAGGATTGTCGATTGCTTGAAGTCGGCCAGCGTGCGGTAGTAAATGCCCATTTTACTGTATATCTCGTATCCGGGCGCAATCAGGCGATAAGCCAAACCTTCATCCACCGGATATTCGCTGATGTATATCGGAAAAGATTGGTATTGTTTCCATTTACCGTCTTGCTTAACAGACACAGTAACAGCTATTTCACCGCCTTTATTTTCCTCCAGCAGGTTTCGCCATTTCTTCACCGGAATCTGAATATTCTGCTTTCCCTGCACTTCGATTTTGTTTCCTTGGGCATCTTCAATCACTGCATTTATTTTCTCAAAAGCTTCATTCAGAGTGAAATTCAAGGGTGCAATCGTTGCCGGAATGGTCACATCCGTATAATCCGGAAAAATAGCCGGAAGCGTTTCCACCTTTGTTGGATTATCCACTTTTTCCGTACAAGCAGTAAATAAAAAAAGCATCAGTACAAATAATAAAATCTGCGATGCACAGTTGTCCCGCAGGGACGACACTTTATTAACCGTAGGCTTCAGCCTACGGACAGGCATGCCCTCCCATCTACCTTCACCCCGCAGGGGTGACACTTGGATGTGCCGTCCCTGCGGGACTATGAGAGAGGGGGCGGTGACACTAACCCGTAGGCTAAAGCCTACGGTTAATAAAATGTTGTCCCTGCGGGACTTGGATGTATTATTGCTGATATTCATAACTATCAATTGTATTTAAATACTAAATAATACCAATACGTTTTTCCATATTGTTTATAAAGCAATTTTTCCGAATCCTTATTCTTCCGATAGGCTTCCGAAAATGATTTCAGAGCTATTACCGTACGATCATCTATTCCCGCAGGGCGCATTTCCGGATTAAAATTCGTTTGTCCCCAGATAAATGCCAAAGCTTCCCGGTAACTTTCGGGCGCTTCTTCCGGTACTCTTTTTTCCAGATGATAATAATCGAAAAAATGGGGCAAGTCTTTCTTCAGCAAAGTATAAGCCAACAAATATTCATACGCCATCCGGTTCTCGGGATGGTGTTGGTATAAAATTCCCATCATCATATCCTTTTCCTGTTCACTAAACAGGAAATCTTCTTTGGGACGGAACTGCCGCAATACGCCCCATTCCGGATGTGCATTTATTTTTTCTTCGTTATATAGATAAGTGGAAGTTTCTTTCGCCCATTGACGGTAAAAAAGCGTGTGTTCCAGAATGGAAAGGTATTTGGCGGCCACTTCGTATTGGCCGTTAATCAGGTTGGTTTCCGCCAAGCGCCGGATGCTCCTGACACTTTTTTGGTAACCGGGAATGGCTTCCATCCCTTCAAAAGCAAAACGTTGCGCCGTGTTTATCAACCCCAAATGGTAATAAATCTCGCCCACCATCATGTCCATTATATATTCTTTTTGGAAATTGGGAAGCAAACCTTCCGGCCCGTTTTGTATGTAATGAAACATGTATTCCGGCAAATAATTCTTTTGTGCCAAAGCCAAGTTTAAGGTGGCAACGGAAAGCGGGCCATTGGGTGTTTTTTTATCAGCTATGTTGATGATGGAATTCCATTTTTTCATCCGGGCAAAATAATCGTAAGCCAAGACTTCTTCTTTTCCCCAATCGGCGAACGCTTTAAGTCCCCAACCTGCGAGTAAAACAATCAGTATCAACTGAATACCTCCAATGAATAAACGGCTTTTGCGACTGCTTTTTTCGGGTAAATATTTAAATAAAACCGGAATAAGAATAACCGACAACAGAATGCTTAACAGAATTACAGGGAAAACTCCCGGAAAACGGTAATATTCTCCCGCCAACCACAAACGGGCAACCGGATATTGTACAATACAAATTTTAGCAATCAGGACAGATAAAATATAAATAACAATAGCAGAAACACTTAGTATAGATAAAATCAATTGATTTGATTTTTCTTTTTCCGTCCATTCTTTTAACAAAACAATCATTCCAAAGACAATACAAACGCTTCCTGTCAACCAGTACAACAGCGGAATCATCAAAAGCAGATACACATACCGGACTTTTTGTGATTTGATTTGATTGTACAGGAGAACAGCCATCAGTGCAAAAATCAACGCAATAAGCGCCGTCAGAAGAAAATTTTCATCCATCAAAGCGCAGGCATAAACGATGGAAGGAATACAAGAGAGCAAATAATAATTTGATTTTTTTGACTTTGATTGAACTTGACCAATCGACACCCGCCAAACCAATTGTTGCAACGCAATCAGTAGCAATGCGATACATAGAGCGCCGGCAAAAGAATCAATAAAAAACTGCGTAAATAACCGGCTGAAATAAACAGCCAATCCTCCGGGATAAGTCAGTGTTTCAAAAAAATAATTGCTTGTGGTCAGGAACAATTGTATTTCTTCCTGATAATGCAAGTGATGCCGGTAGAAAATACCAAAGAACACCCAGACGATTATTCCGAATAGTATTGAGATAGAACAATTTAACCAAGATGTGTTTTTCATTCAAATACTTCTGTTGTTTCATTCCAATAGACCTTTTCGATATCAGCGGCATCAAACGGCAGTTTTCCCGTTGATAATTCAGGAATATTGAAAGATTTGAGATTATAGTCGTAAAAATACGGATTTTTTTGCGGAAGTACAAACGGTTTATGCGCTTTTCCATTTTCATCTA
>JAISKT010000258.1 GCA_031261295.1 Candidatus Symbiothrix sp.
CTTCTTCTTTTACCCCAAAATTGCCTTCTGCTTCTTGAGACCCTTCGACTTCGCTCAGGGCAAAAAACTTTCAGCTTTTTGGATTGTACTACGTAATTATGGAAATCATTTCAAAGATCGCTTCTCTTTTCACTCCCAAACTGCCCCTTTATATAAGGCGTTTCCGAAAGCGGATGCAAAGGTAAACAATGTTTTCATATCTGCAAATATCTCTTGCAAATTATTTTTTGAAAATGGTCTAATCCTTTAACTGTAAATGAAATATTTTTTGAAATTATTTTTAAGACAGCAAAGGAAGTACAAAGTATCATAACAATATTGTATCTTTGCTAAAAAAATGGCTATCTATGCTTGATACCTCCTATTATAATGCGGTTGATCTTTTAAAACAACTTATTTCCATTCCTTCTTTCAGCCGGGAAGAAACGGCGGCTGCTGATTTATTGGAAAATTACCTGATAAAAGAACATTTTCATCCGTACCGGAAAGGAAATAATCTCCGGTTGTTATCTTCCCGTTGGAATGAAAACCGGCCTACTTTATTGCTTAATTCGCACATTGATACGGTGAAGCCTGTTTCCGGTTGGACGAAAGATCCGTTTTTTCCATTGGAAGAAGACGGGAAATTGTACGGTTTGGGAAGCAATGACGCCGGCGCTTCGTTAGTTTCGTTGCTGCACACTTTTTTTATCCTGACGGAAAAAGAGCAGCCCTACAACCTGATTTTCCTGGCTTCCTGCGAGGAGGAAATTGCCGGCAAAGGAGGCGTAGAATCGGTCTTGCCCGAATTACCGCCTGTCTCCTTAGCGGTGGTGGGCGAACCGACCGGAATGCAACCGGCCATTGCCGAGCGGGGATTGATGGTTTTGGACGGAGTGGTCCGGGGAAAATCGGGACATGCAGCGCGGAATGAAGGCGAAAATGCCATCTACAAAGCGCTACCGGTGATTGATTGGTTCAAGAACTTGCGGTTTCCTTTGGAAAGCGATTTACTTGGCCCGGTAAAGACAACTGTGACGTTAATTCAGGCCGGGACACAGCACAATGTGATTCCGGATAGCTGTCATTTTACGGTGGACGTAAGAAACAATGGGCTTTATACCAACGAGCAACTTTTTGAGGAAATAGCAGCACATTGCGGTTGCGAAATCAATGCGCGATCATTCCGGCTAAATTCGTCTCATATATCCCGGGACAATGCGCTGGTACGCAGAGCGGAATCGTTGGGATTAAAACCGTTTGGCTCCCCTACCCTGTCCGATCAGGCGTTGATGCCTTTTCCTTCTTTGAAAATCGGCCCCGGAAATTCCGCCCGTTCACACACCGCAGACGAATTTATCCGGTTGACGGAAATTCGTGAAGGCATTGCTCTCTATGTACAATTGTTAAACGGTTTGGTTCTATGAAAATTCAATGGATCAAGCATCCGGCTATTGATAAGGAAAAATACGATCGTTGCATCTTAGATGCCCGAAACGGGACTATTTATGCGATGTCGTGGTATTTGGATGCCGTCGCATCCGGTTGGCAATTGTTGGCAACGCCCGATTATTCGTTCGTGATGCCTGTTCTTCAAAAAAGAAAATTCGGGATTCCTTATGTATTACAACCGATGCTGTGCCAACAATCAGGCATTTTTTCACCGGAAGAAATTACAAAAGCTATTTTTGAACAATTTATAAAAAAAATCCCGGCTGTCTATTGTATTTTGCAATTGAATCCGGGTAATTCATTTCAACATAAAGATTTAAAGGAACGACCCAATTATGTGTTAGATCTTCGTCCGGAGTATGAAGAAATAAAAAGCCGGTATCACAGTAATACCCGAAGTGATTTGAAAAAAAGAACCAACGCTGATTTAGTCATTGATTCGGAAACCGATTACGTGACTATTTTGGACTTGATGCAAAAGCATTCTCTACATTATACCGGCAAAATTTTGGCGAAGGCAAAAAACGTGATTGAGGCCGCGAAGGAAAAAAATGCGCTTCTTATCCGGTGTGTCAGGGAGAAAGAAACGATGGAAATAGTGGCGGGAGTTCTTTTTCTCCGATGGAAAAATCGTTTTTATTATATCTTTCCCGTTTCTACTGCAAAAGGAAAAGAAATGCGCGCCATGCGTTTCCTGATTGACCGTTTCATCGCTGAATTTGCCGGACAAAATTATATACTTGATTTTGAAGGTTCTTCCATTCCGGCTGTGGCCCGGTTTTATCAAAATTTCGGCGCCACGCTTGAGGCGTATCCCTGTTATTATAAAAGTAAACTTCCCTTTATCTTTCGTAATCGACAAAAGTAAAAGCATACGGGTGTTTTTCGTCGGCAAGATGCGTTTCCCGGCTTACTTCCCGCCATTCATTGAGTTTGATTTCCGGAAAAAAGACATCGGCTTCCGGGAAACCGGCATGAATCTTTGTTAAATAAAGTTTGTCTGCATCCGGTAAGATTTGCCGGTAGATTTGTGCGCCTCCGATGATAAAGACTTCTTCTTCATTCATTAACTTAATCAAAGCATAATCCAAAGAAGGATAAACCGTAGCGCCTTCGATTTTCAAACCGGGATTGCGACTAATCACAATATTTTTCCGGTTGGGAAGCGGGCCTTTGGGCAACGACTCAAAAGTCTTACGACCCATAATTACCGTTCGTCCGGACGTTATTTCCTTGAAATGCTTCAGGTCAGCGGGCAAATGGCAAAGCAAATCGTTGCCTTTCCCGATTTCGTTATTTTTGCCAATAGCAGCTATCACAGATAGTATCATAAAATTAAGAGTTAAGAACTAAAAACTAAAAACTAAAAGTTGGCTGACGCCTGTTATCGCGCTTTGCGTAACTTTTAGTTCTTAGTTTTTAGTTCTTAGTTTTAAATAGCGACTGTTCCTTTAATGTGCGGATGCGGATCGTATCCTTCCAGTTCAAAATCTTCGTATTGAAAATCAAAGATGCTTTTTACCTCCGGATTGATTTTCATCTCCGGCAGGGGACGGGGATCGCGGGATAACTGCAACTTGACCTGTTCCAGATGATTGGTATAAATATGTGCATCGCCCAACGTATGGATAAAATCGCCTTCCTTGAGTCCCGTTACCTGAGCCATCATCTTCAGCAATAGAGCATAAGACGCAATATTGAACGGAACGCCCAGAAAAATGTCCGCACTCCGTTGATACAATTGCAAAGATAATTTGCCGTCGGCTACATAAAATTGAAAAAAACAATGGCAGGGCGGCAGTTTCATGTTGGGAATATCTCCCACGTTCCACGCGCTGACAATCATTCGCCGCGAATCGGGATTCTTTTTGATTGTATGGACAACTTCTGTTATCTGGTCGATGTGCCCGCCGGCATAATCCGGCCACGAACGCCATTGATAACCGTAAATCGGACCTAAATCCCCGTTTGAATCCGCCCATTCGTTCCAGATGCGGACACCGTTTTCGTTCAGGTATTTAATATTGGTATCGCCTTTCAGGAACCAAAGCAGCTCGTAGATAATGGATTTGAGGTGCAGTTTTTTTGTGGTCAGCACCGGAAAACCCTCGGCAAGGTTAAACCGCATCTGATGACCAAACACACTGAGGGTGCCCGTACCGGTACGGTCTTCTTTGGGAGTTCCTTCGGCCAGCACCCGTTGCAATAATTCTAAGTATTGTATCATTTTACAAAAGTATGAAAATATTGGGCGGAACTATATCTGCAATAATATGCAAATTTACATAAAATTTTAGATATATCAATTTTGCAACTCCAATGACTAATAAAATCTACACTTCGATTAAAATGGAAATTAATCGAAGTATATTTCGATTATTCCGATTTTATGATTATATTTGCATAAAATATTAGTGCAATGGGATATGGAAACAACGCTTTTACGACTGAACAAACATTGGGATGGAGAAAAATATCTTTCTCTACATGAACGGTTTTTAGTTGAAAACTTGAAAAAGAAAAAAAATTTGCCTCATATCCAAGTATTAACCGGTATTCGTAGAAGCGGAAAATCAGCTATTTTCCGGTTGATGATAAATGATTTAATGGACAGCAGAATAAACCCGAAGGAAATTCTGCTTCTCAATTTGGATGAACCGGTTT
The DNA here is from genome assembly GCA_031261295.1 of Candidatus Symbiothrix sp. Taxonomy (GTDB): domain Bacteria; phylum Bacteroidota; class Bacteroidia; order Bacteroidales; family Azobacteroidaceae; genus Azobacteroides. Next base: position 4,096 of record JAISKT010000258.1, read on the forward strand.
TTACAAACTTATGGAACAATGTTTCCGAATTGTATAAAGTGATAGAAATGGTGGAAAGAATCACTGCAGTTAAAGTAAGCTATCTTTTTTTAGACGAAGTGCAACAAGTGAAAGATTGGGAACTTTTTGCTAAAGGTGCATACGACACACAGCGTTTCCGTAAGATATATATTACAGGGTCAAATTCAGATTTGTTGCAAAACAAGTTTGCGACTCTTCTTTCCGGCCGTTACTTTGCAAATACGGTGCGTCCGCTTTCATTGAAAGAATTGTTGCATTTGCATGGCTTTACGGACAGATATTCTTCCCTTTCGCGCCGGACGGAATTGCTCCGGCTTATGGACCAATACATGGAATGGGGCAGTTTTCCGGAAATTGTGCTGAACCAAATGGATGAAAGCGTGAAAATTGAACTTTTAAACAACTATTATGAATCTATCGTCCTGAAAGATTGCATTGTATATAACCAGGTAAGAGATGCCAGCCTTTTCCATCGTTTGCTCTATTTTTTAATTTCCAATGCAGGTTCGCCGTTTTATTACAATAGTTTGGCAAAAGCGGTTAAAAGCAACGAAAATACATCACGCAATTACCTTGCTTATGCTCATCGGAGTTATGTGATTTCCGACATTACCAATTTTTCTTTTTCCTTAAAAGAAGATGCACGGGCACAACACAAAGTTTATGGTATCGATAACGGATTGATGAATGCGGTTGGTTTTCAATTTTTACAGCGAAGCGGTATGTTGTTGGAAAATACAGTTTACAATGAACTGGTTAATAATGGATATTCAACTATTTCTTTTGCCAGGCAAAATGGAGAATGTGATTTTATCGCACAAAAAGAAAATCAGTTTCATGCTTTTCAGGTTTGCTATGAATTGAATCCCCTGAATCAAAGCAGGGAAATGGCAGGGTTCAATGTGTTCGGAAAATTACCATTGGCTTCCAAAACACTGCTTACTTATAATCAAGAAGATAGCATTGATGATGTCCGGGTAATTCCGTTTTGGCAATTTTTTGGAATAGATTAAGGATTCTCTTTTTCTTTCAGCGCCTTAAAATCCTGTTCGATTTGTTTCAAAATCTCTTTCTTATCCTGCGATTCAATCAACCGGGGCTGGCCGTAAACCAATGACGATTCGTACGGAAGAATCAAGCGGTCTCCTTTGGGCAGGGCTTTGCCCATTCCCGTCAGGTAGGCCGGAACGTATTTGACGTGCGGACACAAAGACAACAACAAGGCAATTCCCGGTTTTAGTCCCTGTTCTTCATCCGGATTGCCGCGAGTTCCTTCAGGATATAAAATTAAGGAATATCCGTTCTCCAATTCTTTTTTCATTTGCAAAATGGCATTTCCGCCATTGGAACGGGTGATTAGTACGGCATTGACAAAAAACCGGCTCAAACCGGCCCTGAATTTGGTTTTTCCGAAATAATCCGCAGCGGCGACCGGCTTCACTTTCGGGAGGATTTTGGAGGGAATCGAAGCCATCAACGTCATCGTATCCAAATGACTGTTGTGATTGGCTACAATGATAAATTGTTTTTCTTTTAAAAGAAAAGAGGCTCTATCAAATTTGACACCGATAATCACTTTGAGCGCCCAACGCATGACGACACTATACATAAATCGTAAAATCAAGGACTGCATTTTCAGTTACATTTTAATAACAAAAAAAGTAAACCAAATGAAAAAAGGTGGGAGCCGTATAAGCCAATGAATCAATCCGGTCGAGAACGCCTCCATGTCCCGGAATGGCTGTACTCGTGTCTTTTACCCCAACATCCCGTTTGATAGACGACATGACAATATCGCCGAAAAATCCGGAAACGGCAACCAGAAAACTGACAATAATCAACAGCCCCGTACTCAGCGGCGTCAAAAATCCCAGGAAATAGCCGATAACGGTTGTCGAAATGATTCCGCCGATAAAACCTTCCCACGTCTTATTGGGACTCACTTTAGGAATAATTTTATGCCGGCCCAATAATTTCCCCCAGGCAAATTGCATCACATCATTGATTTCCGTAAGGAATACAACGAAAAGCAGCAAGCCTCGTCCGCCTGCGTCAAAACCTTCCAAATCCGGAAGCGACAAAAGATAGGCCAGGTGGCTGAGACCAAAAACAGTCAGCATCAGTATCCATTGCAAAGTCGCCATAGACTTGACGATTCCCACGGTATCGCCTTTCAAGACCAACCGCAAAGGCAATAGCAAAAACATGATTACCGGAATGAAAATGATAAACGCACCGTACCAGCCGGAATATGCCAGATAATATTGAATGGGAATCGAAAGAAGCGCCCAGAAAATCGCGTGCCGGTCGGATTGCCGGAACCCCAGGATGGAGTAGAGTTCCCGGAAGGCCACAAAAGACAAAAAAGCAATCGCCACGTAAGATATTTTGACACTGAAAATAGTCGTTATAATAAACAGAGACGCCATTATCCACCAGGATTTGGTGCGGGTTTTTAATTCTTTAAGGTTGGCATCCGGTTTCAGTTTCCCGATAATGAAAAACAAAAGGGTAGCAAAACTCAAAAGGGCGAAAATCAGGACGACAATCGTCATGACTTCCTTATTTTCAAAAACGTTGGCATGCAAAAGCCAGTCTAAATTTACTTTCATGATTGAACGGATAATGTTTTTTTAACGCGAACAAATGTACTAACCACCAACAGGAAAATAAGAACCGAAAAAATAAGGGTCGAATAAGTCCTGAATCCAACCCGGAAAAAACATAACAGTCCGTAAACGCCCATAACAAAAGCGCGGTCGCTCTTGCCCATCGGGCCTTCATAGCGGCGCTGACCGGAAACCGATTTTCCCAGGATACCCGCAAATTCGTTTATTTCACTCAGACAAATAAAAATAACCACTAAATAAAGGCTGGCCGGTTCGTATTGAATCAATGGGAAATAAATAAACAAATCGGAAACAATATCTCCCAATTCATTCAAGACTTCGCCTTTTTTACTTTGTTGATTATAAGTCCGCGCCATCATTCCATCCAAAGCGTTCAAAGCCATGCGTATAAATAAACCAATGGGCAAAGCCAGAAAGAAAACGGGATAATCTTCGGCAAACCAAAACAGGACGCCGATAAGAAGCGACAGCGCCAATGAAGCAGTTGTAATTTGATTGGCTGTAATTCCGGCCCGGTGCAAGGCGTGTAAGACCGGCTGCAAAAACGCTTGAAATTTCGGTTTAATGTTGTAAATGGATACCATGATTCAATTTTTATGTTCTTATTCTGCAAAATACGCTCAAAGGTAATTTTCTTTTTGAATTATCCGGCAAAAATAACTCGCCGAATTCAATTTGCGAAGCATTGGGAAAATAATCTTTCATCAGGCTTTCCGCTATCAGGGAAGAAAAGCCCATGGAATACAGATTCAGTACGCAAAAGGAATTTTGAGGTTCCAGAATCCGGCTACAGGCCTCCATCAGTTCCGCGATATTGTCTTCCAGAATCCATTTTTCGCCGTCGGGGCCGCGTCCGTAAGCCGGAGGGTCGAGGATAATTCCCTGATACCGTTTTTCGCGTTTGACTTCCCGTTTCACAAATTTCAAGGCGTCTTCCAATACCCAACGGATATTATCCAAGCCGGAAGCTTCCATGTTTTCGCGCGCCCAGTTCAACACCTGTTTGACCGAATCGACGTGCGTGACATCCGCGCCGGCTGCTTTGGCCGCCAACGAAGCACCGCCGGTATAAGCAAAAAGATTCAGCACTTTGGGCTGTTCCCTATTCAACCGTTGAACGGAATCGTAGATATAATTCCAGTTTTCCGCCTGTTCGGGAAAAATCCCCACATGTTTGAACGCCGTCAAACCCAAACGGAAACGTAGAGACAAGGCATGCCCTGTCTCTACCGTATGGTATGTATAATTAATAAACCATTGTTGCGGCGTATGTGGTTTCAGAATCCATTCGCCTTTTTCGTTGCCTTCCAAAGCGGATTTTCCCTTTTCTTTTTTGAACCAGGCATCCGTGCGTTCTGCCCACTCTTTTTCCGGCAAAGCCTTGCGCCAAACAGCCTGCGGCTCCGGCCGCCGGAGAATATACTTGCCGAACCGTTCGAGTTTTTCGTAATCGCCCGAGTCGATTAATTCGTAATTATGCCAATTTTGTGGAGTGAGCAATTCCATATTTTTATTTTGCAGGACATCGGAGTTGTCTTGCATCTATCTCGCGGTCTTTCCACATACCGCGTGTTTTTGAGAAAAATTTATTATTATCGCTCCAAAGATACATAAATATAATGAGAATGGAAAACTGTAAAATGGAATTTTTTTCATTTAAACTAAAACGTAAAAAATATTTAAATTTTGCTTATCTCTTGGTTTATATAAAAAAAGATATTACCTTTGCCAATTAAATAAACGATAAAAAGGGTTTATACAAAATAGAAAGTATATTATAAAGACATAATTCATTAAAAGAAAAAGCGTAAGCTATTATTCTTGTGTTTGAAACTTAGACAATTTCAGTACAAACAAGGATAAATAAGTAAACGCTCACGTTTATTCGTGGGTTTAACTTATTTGTTTGTACGGGTAGTCTAAGACCTCAAACACAAATAAAGTTAAAGTCCCACGTTTTTTTATTTTAAATAACCGCTTCTCAGGGACTTGGAGGCAATAAACACTTTTATTGTATGCAAAAGGGTTCCTCTATATACTACTCACATTATTTTCCATAGATAACG
>JAISKT010000059.1 GCA_031261295.1 Candidatus Symbiothrix sp.
GGCATGCATCGCTACTCTTTCCCCGAAGCGCAGGAAGCCCATCTCCTATTCGACCTTGGAGCTACGCTTGGTCCTACAAAAATGGATTATGCTTATGTAAGGCAAACAGGACCCACCGAAATTGAGGGTTATTCCATACAAACGCCGACATTTCGCCGTCCCAAACCGACACTTGTCTATTTTGTGGCGCAAGTGAACAAACCTTTCTACGGGTTTGCCGGTTGGAAAGACAGTGTTTTGATTAAAACTGAAAACCGGATCATTGAAGGCAAAGGAAGCGGCGCTTATCTGACTTTTCGCAATCTCAAGGCAGGAGAATCCATACTCCTAAAAGTGGCTATATCCAATGTAAGCATCGGCAATGCCCGGCTGAATATGGCGGCTGAATTGCCTCATTGGAATTTTGAACAAGTAGTGAATGAAGCGCGAACCGCATGGAATGATTATCTGGGAAGGTTCCGAATAGAAGGAGGAACACACGAGCAACAAGTAAAATTCTATACCGATTTGATGCATGTAGGCATTGGTAAGCACATCGCTAATGATGTGGATGGTTCTTATACCGACAATACCGCCCCCTTGCCAATCATTCGGCAATTACCTATATCCAACGGCAAGCCTGAACATGCTTTCCTTGAAGCAGACGGATTGTGGGGTACCCATTGGAACTTGAATATCCTCTGGTCGCTCGTTTATCCCAAAGAAGGTAATTGGATGGCAGAAACATTTCTGGATTATTATCGGAATGCCGGTATTTTGGCACGAGGTTCATGGGGAGGAAATTATACGTATGTGATGGTAGGCGACTTTAGTACCCCTTTAATCGCAGCGCTTATATCCACCGGTCGGGCGACGTTCGACAAAGAACTTGCCTACGCCGGTTCCCGAAAAAATGCTTTTCCGGGAGGAATACGCGACAGAGCCGGTTATGAATCCGGACCGAATCCGTCAGGCGGGGGTATAGATTGGTATCTTGAATATGGGTATGTACCTTTTGAAATCAAAGACAGAGGCGCCGGTTTTCACCGGGGAGGATCGTCTATGACCCTCGAATATGCCTATCAGGACTGGTGTATTGCGCAAATGGCAAAACAATTGAACAAGCAGGACGATGTTGATTTGTTTATGAAGCGTTCGGAATACTGGCGGAACGTTTTTGACCCCGTCAGCGGATGGGCACGTCCCCGATTGAAATCTGGAGAATGGTGGGAACCGTTTTCGCCGGTGTCGGATAAAAAGACTGTCCATACACCGGGATTTATCGAAGGTAATTCTGCAACTTATACATTCTATGTTCCCCAAAATATCCACGGCTTGATTGAAGCCATCGGTGGCAATATAAAATTTGCCGAAAGATTGAGTGCGAATTTTGAGAAAGCCAAGACCTACGGGTTTATTGCACCGCCTTTTCAAAGCGGAAAAAGTTGGGTGGATTATAGCAACCAACCTTCTTGTGAAATAGCGCATCTGTTCAGTTATGCCGGAAAACCATGGGAAACGCAGTATTGGGTACGGCAGGTAAAAGACATTGCTTTTGGTGGGATAACTCCACAAGATGGATACAATGGCGACGAAGACCAGGGACAAATGGGCGCCTTGGGTGTATTGATGGCTATCGGACTGTTTGATGTACACGGATGCGTGGGCGAAAACCCGATGTTGGAAATAACAAGTCCAATATTTGATAAAATAGCGATTACATTTCCTTCTGTCGAAAATCCGCAGAAACAGAATACTTTTGAAATCGTTGCCAAAAGAAAAAATACGACGGATATTTATATTCAAAAAGTTAGACTGAACGGCATTAAACACAACAGTTTTCGGTTTCTTGTGTCCGACTTTTTAAAGGGCGGCACCCTTGAAATCGAATTGGGAGCAAAGCCGAATAAAAAATGGGGTATTCGGTAAAATCACAGGAATGAATAGTTTATTACAATGAAATCAAAAATTAAGTTATCTTATTTGTTGCCTATCCTGTTCGGCTTCTTCATCATGGGTTTTGTGGATGTGGTAAACATATCCGTCAGTTATGTAAAGCAGGATTTCGGTCTGAGCGATAAACTTGCCAACCTTTTGCCGATGATGGTATTTCTGTGGTTTGCCGTATTTTCGCTGCCTACAGGCATTCTCATGGGAAAAATAGGCAGAAAGAAAACGGTGCTGCTAAGCGCTGTGGTTACCGTTGTGGCGATGATGATACCCTTGGTGGAATACAGTTTTCCCTTTGTCCTGCTGGCATTTGCCTTGTTGGGCATCGGAAATACCATTTTGCAAGTATCGCTCAATCCGTTGGTTACCAATATCGTTCCTGAAAACAGGATAACCGGCACGCTCACATTGGGACAGTTTATCAAGGCTGTTTCATCTTTTTTGGGACCTGTAATTATCGGTGTGGCAGCCTCCGCCTTCGGAAACTGGAAATTGATATTTCCGGTATATGCCGCCGCCACTTTGTTATCGTTTGTCTGGCTGCTTGCCGTACCGATTGAGGAAACTCCGGTTGCAAGCGGCAACGCATCGAGAAAGATTTTCGCTTTGTTGAAAAACAAGCCGATATTGGTCTTTTTCTCTATCATTGTGTTAAGTGTGGGTTTTGAAATCGGACTGATGACCGCCACGCCCAAATACCTGCTCGAACGTTGCTCCATGCCGTTGGAACAAAGTGGATTGGCTAACAGCCTCTACTATGCCGCCCGTACCGCAGGAACATTTCTCGGCGCATTTCTGCTGGTAAAGATTGTACCCCGCAAATTCCTTATCACAACAATGATAGCGGCAGTTGCTTCCTTTATCCTTTTGATGCTGACAGGCAATGCGTGGGTAATTATGGTAAGCCTCGCTTTGTTGGGACTGACTTGCGCCAATATTTTCGCCATCGCTTTTTCAGGCGCCTTAAAAGTGGATGCCACCAAGACCAACGAAATATCGGCGCTAATGATTACGGGCGTAGCCGGAGGCGCCTTGCTGTCGCCGCTGATGGGAGTCATTGCCGACGCTACCAATCAGTTGGTCAGTCTGTCCGTATTGCTGGTTGCCTTGATTTATATCCTGCTGTCGGCTGTGTATGTAATGAAGAAATAATAAAAATCCAAAAATATCTAAAAATAAAAAAAGATGTCTATCTGGAAAAATGAAGAAGAATTATACAAAATAGCCAAAGAGGAACTTTTTGTAGCATTAGTGGGGGATGTTTTAGATAAATTAGATTTCCAACACCAATTTCTGCCTGCTGCTCTCAAACCGCTAAACGAACGCTTTGTGGTAATAGGGCGTGCCATGCCGGTATTGGAAGCCGACGTGTTTGCTGAAAGCGTGGATAACACCCGAAATCCGCTGATGAGCAAACCTTTCGGACTTATGTTTGAAGCCTTGGACAGTTTGGAAAAAAATGAAGTCTATATCTGCTCCGGCGCATCGCCTGCTTATGCGCTATGGGGCGGTTTGATGAGTACAAGGGCTATCCGCTTAGGAGCAGCCGGAGCGGTGGTAAACGGTTATTCAAGGGATACAAATGAAATTCTATCGTTAAACTTCCCTACATTTTCCATCGGAACGTATGCACAAGACCAAGGACCGCGCGGAAAAGTCATTGACTATGGAGTCCCCATTGAGTTAGGCGGGATAAGAATAAATCCTGGCGACCTGATTTATGGCGACCGCGATGGCGTTGTTGTCGTTCCTGCCATAGCAATTGAAGAAGTCTTCAGCAAAGCCATCGAAAAGTCGCGTGGGGAAAAATTGGTAAAAAAAGCCTTGGAAGCGGGAATGAGTACCGTTGAGGCATTTAGAAAATATGGTATCATGTAAAATTAAAAATAGTAGAATATGGTAGAAATAAATTTAAAAGGGAAAAAAGCCTTGGTCACCGGGGGTGCTCAAGGAATTGGAGCAGAGATATGTAAAACATTGGCATCCTGTGGAGCCGATGTATTCATCAATTATCGCTCCAGTAAGGAAAAAGCCGAAAGGCTTGCCGAAGAACTCAAAACAGTTTACGGGGTAAATGCTTGGGCGATAAGAGCGGACATTTCAAAATCAGATGAGGTAAAAGAAATGTTCGGTCAATTGGATGCCTGTATGGGAACGATCAATATTCTTATCAACAATGCCGGTGTAGAAAGTTGTCATCATGTACTGGATTTGGAAGAATCCGAATGGGATAAAATCTTTAATACCGACTTAAAAGGCGCTTTCCTTTGTTCTCAGGAAGCAGGCAGGCGGATGGTGGAAAATAACAGTGGCGTGATTATCAATATCTCATCCATACATGACACCGTTCCAAGAAAAGGTCTTACGCACTATTGCTCGGCAAAAGGCGGATTAAAAATGTTTTCCAAATGCTTGGCTTTAGAGTTGGCGGAAAATAATATCCGCGTTATATCCGTCTCGCCCGGAGCCATTGAAACCGAAATGAACAAGGAAGAGATAGCCGCTTTTGGCGTAGAAAAGTTCAATCATTGGATACCTGCGGGCAGGATTGGTAATGTGAACGAAGTGGCGCCGGTAATCGCTTTCCTTTGTTCCGATATGGCTTCTTATATTACCGGCACGGAACTTTATATAGATGGCGCCTACTTGCTTTCGACAATTCAATATGACCCACGTCCACAACGAAATAAATAAAGAATATGGATGCAAACAGAGATAAACAGATAAGAGAGACCTTATTGAAAAATGAGGTCGGGGCGTTGCTATTATGGAGACCGGATGAAATCGTCATGGCGACAGGCTATCTGCCACTGTGGGGCATATCGGTTTGTATCTATCCGGCAGTAGGAAAGCCGGTAATCTATGTCCCCGAATTGGAACCGGCAGATATTTTGCCTGCGGACTTCCGTATTCAAACCTATCCTTGGGGAATTATAGAATGTGCAGACCCATGGAAGGAATTATACGCATACCTGAAAGCCGACTTGGATGTGTTGTGTCCGGGACAACCGGTTTCTTTTATCAAACATATCGGTTCGTCGGCGCCCCCGCAAATAGCCGGAGAAGGTGCGCCTTTGCCTTTGGATTTTATTGACCAATTGATGGCTTTGTCGGAAGGAAGATATAAAGACCTGACTTCCGAAATAATCGGATTGTATGCCCGAAAGACTTCGGATGAAATAGAAAAGATAGCCAAGGCAAACAGGATTGCTTTTTTAGGCATCCGGGCTTTTTATGAACATCTGATACCGGGTAAAACGGAAGTCGAAGTCGCTTGTATCGTTGAAACAGCCATCCAGTCACAAATCGGGAAAGACGATATCTTTTACGCCAAAGGCTGGCCCTACATCATGGCTGGCGTAAATGCTTCTTTCGGGGGAATCTATGCCCGTAATACCGGCAAAGTATTGCAGGAAGGAGAATTGGTTATGATAGAAATGGCGGTTTGCGTAAACGGGTATTGGTGCGATATTACACGGACGGCATTGGTCGGTCAGACCATTAACACGCAACAGAAAAACATATTTAATGCAGTTGAAACAGCACAGCAAATGGCATTGGAGATGATTAAGCCGGGAGTGCAGGCACGGAATGTAGATAAGAAAATACGCGACTACTTCCAACAAACAGAATTTGGGGCTTATTTTAATCATGCCTTGGGGCATCATGTCGGTTTCAGGTACCACGATCCGGGCATGGGATTCAATCCGAATAGTAATTTGGTGCTTGAAGAAGGCATGGTATTGACTGTCGAACCCGGTCTTTACGTACAAATGCTCGGAGTGGGTGTGCGGATTGAAAATAATATAGCAGTAACCGTTAACGGAATAAATTTGCTTTCGGATTACTTGACGACATGGAGTTTAATACATTAAATAATAGACAAATGAAATTAGGATTCGGACTTTACAAACATACGTTGAATGTCGATCATTATAGATTTGCCAAACAGTGTGGTGCGACTCATGTAGTTATTCATTTGGTGGACTATTTTGGAACAGAAAGCAACAACAAACAAAATTCCAATCAACCAATAGGAGGCAAGGATGGTTGGGGCAGCACAACGATGGACAGCAAGATTTGGAGCGTGGATGAATTGCTGCGGATAAAAAAAGAAATAAATGCCTGCGGTTTGGAACTGGAAGCGATTGAGAATTTCGACCCTGCAATATGGTACGATGTATTGTTGGATGGTCCCCGGAAAAACGAACAAATCGCCAACCTTCAACAACTGATAAGAAATGTAGGTGCAGCCGGAATAAAAATAATGGGATATAATTTTTCTTTAGCCGGTGTAACTTCGCGCATAGAAGGAGAATTTGCCCGTGGCGGTGCGATTTCCGTTGCAATGGATAAGGTCGATGAAACACCCATTCCCAATGGAATGGTATGGAACATGGTGTATAATCCCAATGCCCCCGAAGGTGTATTAGCCGGTATTACTCACGAAGAATTATGGCGCAGATTTCAATTCTTTATTGAAAATATGATACCTGTTGCAGAAGAAGCCGGAGTAGTTTTGGCAGCCCATCCTGACGATCCGCCCATGCCGTTTATTCGTAAAACGCCGAGGCTTGTGTACCAACCCCGGATGTATCAGAAGTTGATTGACTATAATCAAAGTCCTGCCAACCAATTAGAATTTTGTTTGGGCTCTGTTGCCGAAATGACAGAAGGGAATATCTATGAAGCAGTCGATCAATACAGCAGTCAGCATAGAATTGCATACATCCATTTTCGGAATATTGTCGGCAAAGTACCCAATTACAAGGAAGTTTTTGTGGATGAAGGCGATATTGATATGTTTCGTGTACTCCGGATTTTAAAGAAAAACAACTTTACCGGAGTGCTTATCCCCGACCACACGCCACAGATGACTTGCAATGCCCCGTGGTACGCAGGAATGGCGTATGCAATGGGCTATATGAAAGCTGCAATGAAAATGATAGACAACGAATAATAAACAATAAATAAATAATAAAATCAATAAAAATGGAAAGACGTAATTTTTTAAGAACCGTAACATCCGGCGCTTTAGCTGCCGGTATTAGTCCTTTGGCATTTGCAAACACCCGGTTCGCCGAATCTGCGATTATCGAAACAACCAATAATCCGGAGCCGATACAGTTGAAAAACACCTCCTATTCTTGGGTGCGTGGCTTTAATTACCAGCCGGGCTACGGACGACACGGCATAGATACCTGGTGTAATTTCAAACCCAAAATCATCCAACGCGAGATATTCAGAGGCAAAGAATTATTCCCTGAAATGACGGCTTTACGCATCTGGCTCTCTTTTGATGC
>JAISKT010000284.1 GCA_031261295.1 Candidatus Symbiothrix sp.
GACATGTGAAACAGCAAAAACAAAACCAAGCAGACACCCGTAATACTCATAATGAGCTTTCTGCCAATAGAAGAATTTAATAGCCAATACATAAATTTTGTTTTTAGTTTTATAGTTTAATAAGAAACTACAAAAGTACGTTAAAAAACCACAATTCACAAGTATTGAACCGAAGATTTCAAGGTTATAGCATCAATTTTTTTGAGAAACAACTAAAATCCAGCAGAAAATCCAACAAAACTTAGTAAAAAAATGTACATTTGCGCTTGTTTTGAATACACACTATAATTTTATACATAAATATAATAATATGGAAAGACGTAATTTTTTAAAAACAACATTGGCCGGAGCTGCTTTTTTAAGCGCCCCATCTTTGGCTCAAGGTGGTTTATCGGGAATATTCGGACAACAAGCGCCGAGTAATAAGGTGAAAGTCGCACTTATCGGTTGCCGCAATCAGGGCTGGTCTAATCTCAGTACCTTCCTACAATACCCCGAAGTAGAATGTATATCGCTTTGCGATATCGACGACGAGTGGCTCAACAAGCGCGCGGAGGATATAGAAAAAAAATCCGGCAAAAAACCGGCGCAGTTGGTTAAAGATTGGCGCAGAGTCATTGACAACCCCGATGTGGACGTGGTAATTATCGGAACGCCAGACCATTGGCATTGCCTGCCTATGATAGCCGCTTGCGAAGCCGGGAAGGATGTCTATGTCGAAAAACCGCTTTCCAACACTATCGAAGAATGTAATCTGATGGTGAAAGCCGCCCGCAAATACAACCGTATCGTGCAGGTGGGACAATGGCAACGCAGTGATCCGCATTGGGATGAAGCTGCTGCGTTTGTGCAAAGCGGTAAACTGGGGCGCGTGCGTACCGTAAAAGTGTGGGCTTACCAAACCAGTAAATGGACTTTGCCGAGAGTGCCCGATTCCAATCCACCAGCCGGCGTGGATTATGAGATGTGGCTTGGCCCTGCTCCCAAACGTCCGTACAACGAAAATCACTTTCATTATAATTTTCGCTTCTTCTGGGATTATGCCGGCGGACTGACGGCCGATTGGGGCGTACACTTGCTGGATTACGCCCTCAAAGGAATGAATGTCGGTTTACCGTCCTATGTCCATGGAGCCGGCGGCAAATACGCCTATCCCGACGATGCCATGGAAACGCCTGACACGCTGATGGCTACTTTCAAATATCCGGATTTCAATATCGTTTGGGATCATGCTTGTGGTATCGGCGCCGGATTGTTCGATCGCCCCGAAGGACTTGCTTTTTTCGGTGAAAACGGCACTTTGCTTCTCACACGAGGCGGTTGGGAAGTTCGTCCGGAAATGCACAACCGTGGGAGAAGTTTCCCCTACTGTTATCCTTGCGACACCGAACGCAAACCGGAAGCAGCGCGCATGGAAGCTGTTGCTTGGCAAAAAGGCGGTAATAAAGGCTTGTACAACCATGTAGGTAACTTGCTCGATTGCATCAAAACGCGCAAATTACCGAATTGCGATATCGCTATCGGTGCAGAAGTGGCCAAATTAAGCCATCTCGCGAACATATCCTGCCGCGTTGGAAAAGCGCTGGTTTGGGACGACAAGACCAATACATTCAACGACAAAAAAGCGAATGAACTGATCAAAGCGCATTACCGCGCTCCCTGGAAATTGCCGAAATTGTAAGTTTGTACGACTTAATCACCATATTAGGCCCGACTGCCTCCGGAAAGACTACTTTTGCCGCGGCGTTGGCACACGAATTGGACACTGAAATCATCAGCGCTGATTCGCGGCAACTCTACCGTGGAATGACTATCGGTACCGGCAAAGATTTGGCGGATTATGTGGTTGATAATAAACAAATTCCCTACCATTTAATTGACATTTGCAAACCAGGAGAAAAATACAACGTCTTCCAGTTCCAGCACGATTTCCATAAAGCATTTGCCGAAATAAAGGAGAAAGGGAAACTTCCAATTCTTTGTGGAGGAACCGGCCTCTACATCGAATCGGTTTTGAAAGGATACAAGTTGCTCGATGTCCCCGAAAATCCGGCCTTGCGGGAAAGTCTAAAAGAAAAAAACCTCGATGAATTGGGGAAAATTCTCCAATCTTACAAGAAATTGCACAACAAAACCGAGGTTGATTCTGCCCAACGCGCCATCCGTGCCATCGAGATTGAAGAATATTATCTGACACAAGAACCTGACAAACGAGATTATGCGCCTGTCAATAGTTTGATTATCGGTGTAGATATTGACCGTGATTTGCGAAGGGAAAAAATAAGCCGTCGCCTGAAAAGTCGTCTCGACGAAGGCATGTTGGAAGAGGTGAAATCGCTGATGGAATCGGGGATTTCTGCCGAAAATTTGATTTATTACGGACTCGAATATAAGTTTCTGACACTTCATCTGATTGGAGAATTAAGTTATAAGGAAATGGTTGAGCAATTGGAAATCGCCATTCATCAGTTCGCCAAACGACAAATGACCTGGTTTCGCGGCATGGAACGAAAAGGGTTTATCATCCATTGGTTGAAGGCGGAAATACCGGTGGAGGAAAAAATTGATTTTGTGAAAACAAGGCTTTGATTATTTTTTCATAAAAATTTGTGCCGATGCTTGTAAAATCTTATATTTGTACCGTTTTTTAATGAAAACAATGGACTAAGTTTCGATGATTAAGCAACAACTCACACAGAAACAGCAACAGAAATTGTCTCCACTGCAAATTCAACAGGTTAAACTGCTGGAACTTACAGGGCTTGAAATTGAACAGCGAATCAATCAGGAGTTGGAGGAAAACCCAGCATTAGAGGAAGCCGTTGATGCGCCTGCCGAATCGGAAAATGAAGATTCAACTGCGGAATTTGAATCAGACGACGATATCACCCAAGAAGATTTATCGCTGGGCGATTACCGGACGGAAGATGATATTCCGGATTACAATCTGCCACAAAACTATTATTCCGAAAAAAACACAAGGGAAGATATTCCTTATTCAGAAGGCGAATCATTTCAGGAATTTTTATTGGATCAATTTCATCTAAAAAATCTGCCGGATGAAAAATCTCGTGTCATCGGGGAATATCTTATCGGAAACATGGATGAAGACGGATACATCCGCCGCGAGCCGGAGTCCATTTCCGATGATTTGGCTTTTCAATATGGGATAGAAGCGCCCGTTTCGAAAATCAAAGCGGTTCTGAATATTATCCGTGAAATGGATCCGCCGGGACTTGGTGCGGCCAATTTACAGGATTGTCTGCTTATTCAACTCAAAAGGAAAGAAAAAACATTGACAAGAAACCGCGCAATTCAAATCTTAGAAAATTATTTTGACGCTTTTTCCAAAAGACAATATGAGAAAATCCTTCGTGCATTAAACATTACGGAAGAAGACTTAAAAGAGATTGTTAAAGAAATTATCTCGTTGAATCCCAAGCCTGGAAATGCTTGGGAGAGTAACATGGACACAAAGATGGCTCACATCACGCCCGATTTCTTCGTGGAAGCCGTCAATGGCGAATTGATTTTCAGTATGCAGGAACAAAATATTCCTGCATTGAGAGTCAGTCAGGAATATGGAGAGATGCTTAATGAGTACACCCAACCGGATGGCAAGCAAGATGCCGGAAAAAAAGAAGCGCTCAATTTCATAAGGCAAAAGTTGGACTCAGCCCAATGGTTTATCGATGCCATCAAGCAAAGAAGTGTCACTTTGAAAAAGACGATGTCAGCGATTATTGATATACAACGTGATTTTTTCCTTTCAGGAGAAGAATCCGATTTGAAACCGATGATTTTGAAAGATGTAGCCGAATTATGCGGATATGATATATCAACGGTTTCGAGGGTAAGTAACAGTAAATACGTGCAAACCAATTTTGGCATTTATTCCCTAAAATACTTTTTCTCGGAATCCATGACGAACGATGAAGGAGAAGAAATTTCCACCCGTGAAATCAAAGCAATTCTCAAAAATTGCATTGATGAAGAAGACAAATCCAAGCCCCTGACCGATGATTTATTGATGAAAGAACTGAAAAACAAGGGATATGATGTAGCGCGTCGAACCGTTGCCAAATACCGGGAACAACTAAACATTCCCGTTGCCCGATTAAGAAAAGAAATTTAAAATATACAACATGAAAACAAAATTATTCTTCTGCACCCTGCTTTTTAGCACAATCACCGCTTTTTCCCAATCGGTAACGGAAAAAGACCTGCAAGAAATTCGAGGTAGTTTCCAAAAAGACGCCTCCACTACCGCTATTCAAAACATTCTGACCACCCAGAGCGATATCAAATCGCATGTTCTGAATCACGATTTGCAATCGGGGATTGACCACTTCTTCAAATATCGGGTGGAAGTAAAGGGAATTACCAATCAAAAAAGTTCGGGGCGTTGCTGGATGTTTGCGTCCATGAATGTACTCCGTCCTTTGATTATGGCAAAATACGAACTCAATAGTTTCGATTTTTCCCACAACTATCTGTATTTTTGGGATATATTCGAAAAAGCCAATCTGTATCTCGAAAATATGATTGGCGCTGTATCCCGTCCGATGGATGACAGAGAGGTGGTCGAATTATTTAAATCGCCCGTAGGAGATGGTGGCGTTTGGAATTTATACTACAATGCAGCGCTTAAATATGGTGTTGTGCCGGATGCCGTAATGCCGGAAACCGCTCATTCAAACGCTACTAATCAAATGATTTCTATTCTTAACGAAAAACTACGCGGAGAAGGTTACAATCTTCGGGAACTGGCAGCCAAAGGAAAGAAAGAAAAAGACTTGAGAACAGAAAAACAAGCGATTCTTAAAGATGTGTATCGCATGTTGGCTTTGTGCCTCGGCGAGCCTCCTACACAGTTTACTTGGAAATACAAGACAAAAGCGGGTAAAATAGAAGAAAAACAATACACCCC